>WFRP01000134.1 GCA_015486505.1 Pseudomonadota bacterium
GAACATTTTCTGATTATTAAATCTTGTTTTTTGGTGCAGAAAATAACCTGTAAGGTACTAATGGGCTCCCGCTCGCTTCCGAAAAACAACGAAATCGTTTCCGCAACCGCTTACGAAAAACCACCCCCGCCCCCTCCAGAAGGTGGGGGGGATTTTGGTTGAATAGCTACTGGAAAAAAGTGTTATTTGCCGGGTTTTTAGCGAAAAAGCTTGCAATTTTCGGGCTCTTGGTGTAGCAGGTTCTTTTTCGTCCGCGGTTTTCGGGAAAGGCTCGGAAACGCGGCCGAACTTCCTTGCTCCCTGATTCGTTATTGCGGTTGAAAAGGGGCTATTTAACTCAGAAGGAGGAAAGCTGAAAAATGAGTGAATTTGTGAGAAAGTATGAGTTGCTCTACATTCACCCCGGCAATTTGCCGAGTGAGGATGTGGAGAAAGTCGATGAGATTTTGCGTACGACTCTGGAGAGTCAGGCGGGTGAACTTTTGCACCGGGAAGACTGGGGCGTGCGGGCTCTGGCCTATCCGGTGAAAAAATTTGCTGATGGGCGCTACATTCTGGTGCGTCTCGCCTGTCCCGCGGCTTGTCTTAAAGAGATTGAAAGGCGTTTCAAGATTACCGAGTCGGTAATTAAATTTCTCTCGCTCCGGTTGGCCGATGATTTTGTTCAGGAAGAGATTCCTGAACCGGTTGCGGAAGCTGTTGCGGCTGAGGAAAGCAGTCAGGAAGCTGGTGCGGAAACCCGGGCGGATGTGGCCGCAACAACTGCGGCCGGCGGCACTGAAGATGAGAATGCCACGGTTGCGGAAGAGAGTGCGGTTGAGAATAACGATTCTGATGATGAAAGACCGGGAGAAGAATAATGACTTTAGCCAAGAAAAAAACTGAGGTAAAGAGCGGCAGTCGGCGCCGTTCTTTTGTGACCAGAAGAAAATATTGTCGTTTCTGTGCCGACAGCTCTCTGACGATTGACTATAAAGATATCCGTCTTTTGCGTTACTATATCAGCGAGAAGGGTAAAATTGTTCCGCGCCGGATTTCCGGAACCTGTTCCGCTCATCAGCGGGAATTGATGGTGGCTATTAAACGGGCCCGTAATATCGCGCTTTTGCCTTTTTCCGTCAGCTCTCCGAAGCCGTATTAAAGTTTCGTAGTGATTTTGCTGGGAATTGCAGATTGTGGTTGAAGATCAGGTTATTGTAAGTCGTACGTTGCCGATTGCGGTAATTCTTACGATGATGCTCTACCTGGGCGGCGCTCTTTTCCCGATTGTCGGCGCTCTGGCCGGTATGGCAACGATGGCCCCCGGGGTTTATCTGCGCTTGCAGACGAATTTACGCTGGCCGCCGACGGTTATGGTAATTGCGGTTGTCGGCTTGCTCTTTCTAATTTTTCGGACTCCGTCGCCGGTGGCCGTCTACTTCTTCGAGTTCGGCCTCTCCAGCCTGGTGCTTGATGACCTTATAAGGCGGCGGCGTTTCGGGGTCGAAACCCTGTTTATCGCGGCCGCGGTGACGACTTTTGCGATTATTATCGTGATGGTCTGGTTGAGTCTGGGTCAGGATCTGACTCCGGTGAGTTTGACCGAGCGGTTTCTGCGCTCAAATATAGCGGCGGTTTGCGCGGTTTATGAAAATGCCGGGGTCTCGGCGGCGCAGCTGGCAGCCTTGCGGCAGGCCGCCGAAGAGGTTGCGGTCTGGGCCGGGTCGTTTTTCCCGACCCTGCTGTTTGTCGCTTTTTTTACGGTGCAGTCCCTTGGGTTTGGCGCGGCGCGGCTTTTTTATGGCCGGCGTTATCAATCTCAGCCGGAGGTTTTAGGCGAAACGGCACCGTTTTCCCGTATGCAGCTGCCGCATTTTTTGGTGTGGCCCCTTATAATTTCAGTGGCGGCGGTTTTCTTTCTGCCGCTGTCGGGGGCGCTGCGGATTGTTTGTCTGAATTGTGCCGGGATTTTACTTTTTGCCTACCTGATCCAGGGTTTCGCAATACTGCAGTTTGCCTTTGAGAGTTTTTCGGTCGGCAAGCTGCCGCGGTTTTTTCTATTTTTTATTTTTTTAACGTTTCAGTTTCTTTTTATCTTCTTTGTCCTCTGCGGGGTCTTCGACATCTGGTTTGATTTTCGCAGCCGAATTGTGCGGCGCCGGCAGGGCCTTGAGCAATAACCTTTTACGGCTATTAAAAAAAGAAGTCTGAGAGAATATATTTGGGAGGATCTTTATTATGAGAATAATTTTACAGGAGCCGGTTGAACATCTGGGTAATATCGGTGAGACCGTAACCGTTGCCGACGGCTACGCCCGCAACTATCTTTTGCCGACCGGCCGGGCGATTATCGCCAATGAGAGCAACGTAAAATACGTTAAACATCATATGCGGGGCCTGGAGAAAAAGCGTTTGCGCCTGCAGGCTCAGGGTGAGGCGTTGCGTGAGCGTCTGCAGGCCTTGACTTTGGAGTTTGAACGTAAAGTCGGTGAGCAGGGCAAGCTTTTCGGTTCGGTTACGGCTATGGATGTGGCTGAGCAGTTGCAGGCACAAGGTATCGAGATTGACCGCCGTAAGATTGAGCTTCCGGAAGCCATTAAAAGTATCGGTGATTTCAAGGCACAGGTCAAGGTTCAGGTCGGTATCGTTGCCGAAGTTAAAATCGTGGTTGTCAGCGATCAGGACGATGTGGTTCTGGCCGCCGAAGCCGATGACGCGGCCGCGGCCGGCGAAGTTGAAGCTGAGGACAGTGAAACTGTCGAGGCTTAACTTGTAACTTGAGTTGCATAACTCAACTTTCTGAGTTGATGTGATTTGTTGTTTTTGATTTGACGACAGAGGACACAGAGAAAAACAGGTTTTACCTGTTTCTGTGGCCTTTGTGTTCTCGGGTGAGCGATAGTGGACGGGTGGTTTGTAAAACCGCCCGTTTGCTTTTGGCCAGAGAGTTTCCTCCCGACCTGTTTTCAGGTTTTCTTACCTAATGCCGGAGTTTGTTCCCGCATTAGTACCTTACAGGTTATTTTCTTGTTTTTTTCGACAGTTTTTTCAACTATAAAAACAAGAAAATGTTCTGATAAGAGTACTTATTTGCGGGCTACAAAGCTCTGTTTGGGTTGCGGGTTTTGTTCCCGCATTAGCTTTTATGTGAAAAAATATGGGGCAAAACCGTAATAAAAAAACCGATGCTGATCCGCTCCGGGTGCCGCCGCAGAGTTTGATGGCGGAAGAGGCCCTGCTCGGTGGAGTGATGCTTGAAAATGAGGCTCTGGCCCAAATCACCGACTATGTCAAGGAGGCTGATTTCTATCGGCCGGGAAACCGGGAGATCTTCAGCTCAATTCTGGCCCTGGCCAAAAATCAGGAGCCGATAGACCTGGTGACGGTTGCCGATCACTTGAAGCAGCGCAAAAAACTGGACGCGGTCGGCGGCAGCGGTTACCTTTCGTCGCTGGTTGATAATGTTCATACCGCCGCCAATCTGACGTCTTATGCCCGGATAGTTAAAAACAAGTCGCTGCTGCGCAGCCTGATTGCCACGTCAACGGATATAATCGAGCAGAGTTATGGTGAGATTGAGGATGTCGATACCCTGGTTGATCGGGCCGAGAAAGCCATTCTTGAGGTTGCCAGAAATCGGGGCCAGTCTGAAATTACTCCGATAAATGAGATCGTCAAGCGCAGTTTTGCCGCGATTGATGCCGCTTATCGCAGTAATTCGACGATTACCGGAGTCGCAACCGGTTTCAGTAAAATTGACAATCTTACCAGTGGTTTTCAACGTTCGGACCTGATTATTATCGCGGGCCGGCCGAGTATGGGAAAAACCTCTTTTGCCCTGAATATCGCCATGAACAGCGCCGCTAATCCCGACAGCAACAGTAAGGTGGCTTTTTTCTCGCTCGAAATGTCCAAGGAACAACTCGTGACCCGGCTGCTCTGCAGCCAGTCCGAGATTAATGCCCAGACTTTAAGGGGCGGGCTTCTTAAAGATGAGGACTGGCCCCGGCTTTCGGAAGCGGCGGCCGTGATTTCGGAATTGCCGATCTATATTGACGATACCTCCGCCATCAGTGCTATGGAGATGCGGGCCAAAGCCCGGCGTTTGAAAAATGACAAGGGGCTGGATCTGCTGTTCGTTGATTATCTGCAGTTGATGCGCGGTGACGGCGAGAGCCGGGAGCGGGAGATTTCGGAGATTTCGCGCTCATTAAAGGCGATGGCCAAAGAGCTTGATGTGCCGGTGGTAGCCCTTTCGCAGCTTAATCGCGGAGTCGAATCGCGGCCTGACAAAAGGCCGCAGCTTTCGGATCTGCGTGAATCGGGTGCCATCGAGCAGGATGCCGATGTGATTATGTTTGTCTATCGCGATGAAGTTTATAATAAAGATAACCCGGAAAATGTCGGAATGGCCGAAATTTTAGTGCGTAAACAGAGAAACGGGCCGACCGGTGTGGCTGAACTGCGCTTTTTTGGCGAAATTACTACATTTCGTGATATAGACAAGCGTTATGATGATATTGCCGCCGGGGCGCAGCCCGGAATGTCGGAAGCCGAACTGGCGGCCATAGAAAACGATTTTTCCCATTTTGATGATTTAGATGGTTGATATTGATTTAAGCAGGAGGTTGTGATGTTGGGAATCCGGAGAAAAATAATGGTGGCGGTTGATGGCTCCGCGGTATCCGACAAGGCGGTAAAAGAAGCAATCTGGCTGGCCGGTACTCAGGAAGGCAGTTTTAAGAACAAGCTGATTGCGGTTTTTATTAAAAATGACAGGGTTCGCGATTACGACGATTTGTTTGTCCGGGGCATTCCGATTGCAGAGGTTAGAGAGCGTTGGGAGAAGATTATTGATCACGCTTTTTTTGTCGTCAGGAAACTGGCGGCGGAAAAGGGGGTGGAGTTGGAAGAGGTTGTCGCCGAAGGTGAGCCCGCGTCAAGAATTGTTGCTCTCGCTCAAAAATATGATGTTGACCTTCTGGTAATCGGCAGTACCGGTAAAGGAAGTATGAAACGGGCCTTTCTCGGCAGTGTTTCGGCTGAGGTTATCGAGCGTGCCGGTTGCGGCGTTTATGTGGTTCGGGCGTAATTTACGTTTTTATCAGAGAGAACCGCAGAAGACCGTGAAGGATTTGTCTTTGAGGGAGCCGGCGTAGGTGACGCCGGTTTTCTTTAAGAGTTCCACCGCCCCGGCGGTCGGGGCTGAGACGGAGAAGATTACCGCGAAGCCGGCCCGGGCGATTTTGACCGCCATTTCGAGGTTGATCCGGCCGCTGAACAGCGCGCCGAGTGAGTTCATTTCAATCTTGTTGGTGACGCAGTAACCGACAATTTTATCAAGCGCGTTAGTGCGGCCGACATCTTCTTCGCAATGTAATATTTTACCGGCTTTGTTGACCAGGGCGACCGCGTGAGCTCCGGCAGTCGTGGTGTAGAGGGTTTGTTTTTCAACCATCTTTTCCGGCAGGTTGATGATTATATGCGGGGCGATATAGAAAGGTTTCGCCTGATTTTTCGCGATCCGCGGCGCGATAACCGACCAGATCGCGGCCGCGGTTAACGGGGTTACGGCCGCGGTGGTATTGTGGATATTAAAACGGACGGAATCGGTTGCCAGCGGCGATTTGCGGTCAGCTTTTTCCGAAACTACCAGACGCTGGGCCGAGATATCCTCGTGCTGGTTTATCAGGCCCTGATAATAGAGATAGCCGGTCGCCAGCAGAAATTCATTGCCGGGAGTCCGGTGCAGGGTGGCCAGATGTTCCCCGTTAACCCAGATCTGGAGCGGGATTTCCATAATCAGCGGGCGTTCTGTAGTTTGCCATTGAGTGTTCTGATCGTAGGTGTAGGCCGAGGTTTTACGACTTTTTATCATTTCCGGGCACCATAAAACTGCCAAAAATAGTGACGAACTTTGCCCTATCCTCACTACCCTATGTCGCCGGTTTCCGTCAACCGTGAATTTTGATAAACCCGTGAATTTTGATAAATCCGTGAATTTTGATAAGCTCGTAAATGCTTGATCATCTTTATATGTCATTGGCACTGGATGAAGCCCGGCTCGCCTGGCTTGCGGACGAGATTCCGGTCGGGGCGGTGGCGGTTTGCGGCGGCCGGGTTCTTGCCCGGGGCCGGAATCGTAAGGAAGAGAAGAATCTGGCGCTCTCCCACGCCGAGATCGAGGTGGTTCGGGCGGCCAGCCTGCAACTTGGCGACTGGCGGCTTTCCGAGGTTACGCTTTATGTCACGCTGGAGCCCTGCCTGATGTGTGCCGGAGCCCTTTTACAGGCCCGGATCGGGCGGGTGGTTTATGGTTGCCCCGATCCGAAAGCCGGGGCCCTGGCCAGTCTTTATAAATTGGGCGAAGACCAGCGCTTGAATCATACTTTTCCCGTGCGCGGCGGGGTTTTTGCCGCGGAATCAGCGGCCCTGCTGCAAGGTTTTTTCCGTGCTTTGCGCCGCCGCAACCAGGTAATTAAATGAGTCAATTTCGCAGTGGTTTCGTGGCCCTGATCGGCCGTCCTAATGTAGGGAAATCAACCCTGCTTAATAATATCCTTGATGAAAAAATCGCGATTGTCACCGATAAACCGCAGACAACCCGAAACCGGATTGTCGGGATTAAAAATTTGCCGAAAAGTCAGCTTGTTTTAGTCGATACTCCGGGGCTGCACAGCCCGCGGGGCAAGCTGAATGAAGCTCTGGTTGAAGCCGCAAAAAATGCCTGGCGCGATGCGGATCTGGCCTTGATTATTCTGGAAGCTTCATCAAGCCGTCTGCGGCGCGGGGAACGGGAGATTATGAGCGCGGCAGTCAGTGCTGAAATCCCCTTTCTTGTGGCCATCAACAAGATTGACCTTCGGCCCGAGCGTGATGGCGATTCCCTGAAAAAACTGGCAATGTTTGCTGAACTTTTAAGCGAATACCGGATCAAGCCGGAAAATATCCACTTTCTTTCTGCCCGGGACGGCGTCGGGGTCGCCGGCCTGGTTGCCGAAATTGAAGAACGGATGCCGTGTCATCCGGCTTATTTCCCGGATGACGTCCAGACCGAAATGAGTGAGCGCTTCTGGGTTCAGGAAGTAATTCGGGAGCAGCTTTTCAATCTGACCCGGGATGAGATTCCCTATTCGATTGCGGTTGAGATCGATTATTACAAAGATCTGGGTAAACGCTTAAGTATCGGCGCGTCGATCTATGTTGAACAGAATTCGCAGAAAGGGATAATCATCGGCCGCCGGGGGGCAAAGTTGAAGCAGATCGGCAGTAAATCACGCCGGGCGATCGAAGCCTTCGTCGGGGTTCCGGTTTATCTCGAACTCTATGTTGCCGTCGCCAGAAACTGGACGAAAAACGCGGCGCAGCTGCAGCGTTTCGGTTATGATGATTAGTACCTTACAGGTTATTTTCTGCACCAAAAAACAAGATTTAATAATCAGAAAATGTTCTGATAAGAGTACTTATTTGTGGGCCGCAAGGCTCCGTTTAGGTTGCGGGGATTGTTCCCGCATTAGTACCTTACAGGTTATTTTCTGCACCAAAAAACAAGATTTAACAGTCAGAAAATGTTCTGCTAAGAGTACTTATTTGCGCCCAGCGGATTGCCCTTGGGGTGCGACCAGCGGATTGCCCCTGGGTACGAGGCACAAAGCCCTGTTTGGGTTGCGGGATTCTCACACACAAACTTGCTAGTATCAACAACAGCACAAAGCCCTGTTTGGGTTGCGGGATTTGTTCCCGCATTAGTGCAGGCAATTAATTATAATGGCAAAAAAAGAGTTTAAAATTATCAATAAGCTTGGTCTTCACGCCCGGGCGGCCGCCCAACTGGTGCAGCTTGCCGGTAGTTTTGCGGCGGAAATCACCATCAGTAAAGCCGGGCTTGAAATTAACGGTAAAAGTATTATGGGGGTTTTGATGCTGGCCGCCGCCTGTGGCAGCACTATTGTTATTGAAGCTGTCGGCGCAGATGAAGAAAAAGCCCTGAAAGCTCTGGGTGAACTGGTGGAAAATGGTTTTGGTGAATTAGATGGGGCATAATGATGGTTGAAAAAAGTAGTTTACCCCAGGTGCCGGGCTATATTCTCGGCGGAATCGGGGTCTCGCCGGGGATTGCGATCGGTCGCGCCTTTCTCCTTGACCGGGCTAAAGTAAAACCCCGTGGTGAAAAAATTGCCAGTGACAAGGTCGTGCCTGAGGTCGAACGTTTTATGCTCGCCGTGGCCGCGGCCCGGAATGAGCTTGAAGAGATCCGGGAAAAAACCTTAAACGCCGACAACTCGGAGGCGGTCAGTCAGCATAATTATATCTTTGATGTTCATCTTCTGATGCTGAAGGATAAAATGCTGATTGAAAATACGGTGACCCTGATCAAGGAGAAAAAGATCAATGCCGAGTGGGCCTTGAGTCTGAACAGCGAAAAAATAATCGACTTTTTCAAGAATATGCAGGATTCCTACCTGCGCGAGCGCCAGAGCGATGTCGCCCATGTCAGTGAGCTGATACTGCGCTATCTGAGTAAAAGCGAATATGACAGTATTGAGAAAATCAGTCGCGGTGTGATTGTGGTCGCGCACGATCTTTCGCCGGCGGATACCGTACAGCTTGACCCCGGCCGGGTGAAAGCTTTTGTCACCGATCTCGGGGGCCGGACTTCGCATACCGCGATTGTCGCCCGTTCAATTGAGATTCCGGCGGTAGTCGGGGCGGAATATGCAACCGAAAAAATTAACGGCGGCGACCGTTTGATTGTTGACGGGATTGAGGGCAAGGTCCTGGTCAATCCCACCCGTGAGCAGATGCTGGCCTATCAGGAGAAGAAAAAGCAGTACAACTCATTTCAAGCTCAATTATTATTGAATCGGGATCTGCCGGCCGAGACCACCGATGGTTTTCGGGTTGCTATGGCCGGGAACATCGAATCTCCGGAAGAGACCGAATCGATTATTTCCCATGGCGCCGCCAATATCGGTCTTTACCGGACTGAATTTCTTTATCTGAACCGCAGCACCCTGCCCAGTGAAGAAGAGCATTTTTTAACCTACAAGAAAGTTACCGAGGCTCTGCCCCTGGAAAGTACAACTACGATCAGAACCTTCGATCTCGGCGCCGACAAGATCGCCGAATCGGAACGTTTTAAGGAAGACAGTATTAACCCGGCTTTGGGTTTACGCGGGATTCGTCTCTGCCTGAACCATCTTGAGATTTTTGAGACCCAGATTCGCGGAATTCTTCGGGCCAGTCATTACGGTAAATTAAAGATTATGCTGCCGATGATTTCCGGGCTTAAGGAGATGCGCCAGGCCAATGAAATTATTGCCGAAAGTAAAGCCGCGCTGCAGCGCGAAGGCATTCCGTTTGACAATGAAATCCCGGTCGGGGTTATGATTGAGGTGCCTTCGGCGGCGGTCATCTCTGATTTACTCGCCCGGGAGGCCGATTTTTTCAGTATCGGGACCAATGATTTAATCCAGTACACGTTGGCTCTGGATCGCAGCAATGAGCATGTGGCCTATCTTTACGAGCCCCTGCATCCGGCGATCCTGCGGCTTCTGAACCGGATAATCGGCAATGCCCGGGCCGCGGGAATCCCGGTCAGTATCTGTGGCGAGATGGCGGGCGAGCCGCTCTACACACTGATTTTATTGGGCTTAGGCCTGGATAAATTAAGTATGAACGCGATTTCGATCCCGCACGTTAAACAGATTATTCGCCGGAGTACATTTGTCGATGCCCGCCAGATGTTGGAGAAATCCCTGGAAATGGAGACCGCGGCCGAGGTGGAAGCCTTCGTCGCGGATGAGATGAGCCGACGTTTCCCGGAAACGTTTCTGATGAAAATATGAGCGATAAGTGTTTATGGCTATTCGGCTTTAATTTTAACTTAAATTCTCAACTTCCTGACTTGATGTAACTTGTTGATTTTTCAAACCGAAAATAACCTGTAAGGCACTAAATGGAGAGTAGAAGATGTCAACCAAAGATTATTTATTCAGTTCCGAGTCGGTAACCGAGGGCCATCCCGATAAGGTCGCGGATCAGATTTCAGATGCAATTTTAGACAGTATTATGGGGCAGGATCCCAACTGCCGGGTTGCCTGTGAAACCATGGTAACCACTGGTATGGCCGTGGTTGCCGGAGAGATTACGACTGATTGCTACGTCGATATTCCGGCAATTGTCAGATCGACCATCAAAGGCATCGGCTATAACGATTCAGCGATGGGTTTTGACTGGGAAACCTGCGCGGTTTTGACCAGCATCGACAAGCAGTCGCCCGATATTTCGCAGGGAGTAACTGCCGGTGAAGGCCTGCATAAGGAGCAGGGGGCCGGCGACCAGGGCTTGATGTTCGGTTACGCCAGTAACGATACCGAAGAATTGATGCCGATGCCGATAACCTTTGCTCATCGTCTGACCCGGGAACTCGCGAAAGTTCGTAAAACCGGCAAACTTGATTTCTTACGCCCCGACGGCAAATCGCAGGTTACGATTCAGTATGAGAATTTTCTGCCCAAGAGGATTGATACGGTTGTAGTTTCGAGTCAGCACACCCCCGATGTAAGTCACGAGCAGCTTAAGGAGGCCATCATCGAAGAGGTGATTAAAAAGGTTCTGCCGGCCGCGATGATTGACGGCAAAACCAAATTTCTGGTTAACCCAACCGGCCGTTTCGTTATCGGCGGACCGATGGGTGACTGCGGTCTGACCGGGCGTAAGATTATTGTTGACTCTTACGGCGGCAAGGGCGGTCATGGCGGCGGCTGTTTTTCCGGCAAGGATCCGAGCAAGGTTGATCGCAGTGCCTCCTATATGGCCCGTTATATTGCCAAAAATCTGGTTGCCGCCGGACTTGCCGCCAAATGCGAAGTTCAGCTCGCCTACGCGATCGGCGTGGCCGAGCCCATAAGTGTCATGGTTAACTGCTTCGGAACCGGTAAAATCCCTTCCGAGCGTCTGTCTGAACTGGTACGGCAGAATTTTCAGCTGCGCCCGGCCGGCATCATTTCCAGCCTTGATCTTCTGCGGCCGATTTATCAGCAGACCGCGGCTTACGGCCATTTCGGCCGCAATGAACCGGGATTTTCCTGGGAAAAAACCGATCTGGCCGCAACCCTCAAAGAAGCCTTGGCATAGCCCTGGTAATCGTCAAAAAGTTGGGCTTGATGTATTCTGATGTTTGTGTTAGTTAGCCTCCGCGGTAACGGAGAGATGGCCGAGAGGTCGAAGGCGGTAGACTCGAAATCTATTGTGGGTTTTTAGCTCACCCGGGGTTCGAATCCCCGTCTCTCCGCCAGTAAAAACGAAAGCCCCCCGGGGAAAAGGTTGTTAAAACCTTTTCCCCGGGGGGCTTTTTTTGTAAATTCACCTGAAATGGTGACAATTTACCACGACCGGCATCAAGTAAACCGGATAAGTTTACCCGTAAGCGACGGGATTAAGCTCGCCAAACCCGTGGCAAAAAGATTGGCATACAAGTTGCTCTTTTGGGCAGGAAGCAACCTTTTCAATTGATTTTGTCAATTGATTTTGTAACTATTCAGCCAAATTTTACCCCTCACCTTCTGGAGGAGGCGGGGGTGGTTTTTCGTAAGCGGTTGCGGAAACGATTTCGTTGTTTTTCGGAAGCGAGCGGGAGCCCATTAGCATTGCAACTGTTTGAGCGGAGCGAGTTTTGCGCGCACCCAACGGAAGTGCCCTTGGGGTACGGGCGAAGCGAGTGTTGGAAAAACAGAAATCTTAACGCCTGGCGGAGAAAAACCGCACCCGACCCCGGATTCGGCTGAATAGTTACCTTGATTTTTTAATATCCAAACAGGAGAAGACAGATTATGCGGAATTTTAATGATGTCGTAATTGTCAGCGCGGTGCGGACCCCGATGGGGAGCTTCGGCGGGACTATGAAGGATATGCAGGTTTATGATATCGGTTCATTCCCCGTGCGTGAAGCCCTGAAAAGAGCTAATGTCGAGGGTAACGATGTTGAGGAAGCAATTATCGGCAACTGCCGTCAGGCGGGCAATCATGTTAATCCGGGCCGGACGGTGGCGTTAAAGGGCGGCTGCGGTCAGCAGACCGCCGGAGTTACCGTCAATAAGGCCTGTCCGGCGGGCATGAAAGCCCTTTCTATGGCGGTGTCGCAGATTGTTCTGGAACAGGCTGAGGTCGTGCTTTGTGGCGGCATGGAGTCGATGAGTACGATTCCTTATCTTCTGAAAGGGGCCCGTTTCGGCGGCTTCAAAATGGGCGACCGCAAACTTGAAGACGGCTGGGGCGACAGTTATGATCCGATTGCCAAAGTCAGTATGGGAATGACCGCCGAAAATGTCGGGGAGAAATACGGCATCAGCCGGCAGGAGATGGATGAATATGCGGTGCAGTCCCATCAGCGGGCGCAGGCCGCGGCTGATAACGGCTGGTTCGATGACGAAATTATCCCGGTCACCATTCCCGGTACCCGGAAAAAACCGGAATTTCAGTTTACTGCGGATGAGTCGATTAAACCCGGCAGTACGGTGGAAAAATTGGCCAAACTGCGGCCCGCTTTCAAAAAAGAGGGCGGCAAGGTTACCGCCGGCAATGCCTGCGGTCTGACCGACGGTTCGGCGATGATGATCGCCATGACCCGGGATGAGGCGGCTAAACGCGGGGTCAAACCGCTTTTTTCCGTGGTTGATTTCTGTCAGACCGCGGTTGACGGAACCTTTATGGGCGAAGGCCCGGGCGCAGCGATTCCAAAAGTTCTCAAACGGGCCGGGATGACCCTTGATGATATTGATCTTTTCGAAATCAACGAAGCTTTCGCCGCCCAGGTCTTGGGCAATGTCGCCCGGCTTAATCTTGATATCGCCAAACTCAATGTTCACGGCGGTGCCATCGCTCTGGGGCATCCGACCGGCTGCAGCGGCGCCCGGATTATTGTTTCTCTGTACTACGCCTTGAACCGTCTCGATAAAGAGTTCGGAGTTGCCTCAATCTGCGGCGGCGGCGGGGCGACGATGGCGATTATTATCAAACGTGAGAATTAAATTCCGGTTTACCGGTTCAGGCTCAGGAGAAAATTATGATTGACTTACAAGGTAAAGTTGCAATTGTTACCGGCGGCAGCCGGGGCATCGGCGCCGAGATCGCCCGGCTTTTGGGCTCTTTAGGGGCGAAAGTCGCGGTTAATTATAATCGCAGTGCCGATAAGGCTGAGGCTC
>WFRP01000135.1 GCA_015486505.1 Pseudomonadota bacterium
GAAACTCCTCGGTCTCGCTCCGAAAACCGCCCGCAAAATTAATCCGGACGGCAGCGAAATTGATATCCCTCTGGAACAGGTACATCCCGGTGACAGTTTGCGGGTGCGCCCCGGCGAAAAGGTTCCAGTCGACGGTGTGGTCATCGAAGGCCGCAGCAGTATTGATGAATCGATGATTTCCGGCGAGCCCCTGCCGGTGGCTAAAACTGTTAAGGACAAGGTCGTCGGAGCCACCGTCAACGGTAAAGGCGGCCTCGTTATCCGGGCTGAAAAAGTCGGCAGTGATACGCTTTTAGCCAGAATTGTCCAGATGGTGGCCGAAGCTCAGCGCAGCCGGGCCCCGATCCAGAAACTTGCCGATATGGTCGCCGGTTATTTTGTTCCGGCGGTTATTGCGGCAGCACTCCTGGCTTTTCTGGTCTGGTTTATGGTCGGCCCGGAACCTCGTTTAGCGCATGCCCTGATTGCCGCGGTTTCCGTTTTGATCATTGCCTGCCCCTGTGCTCTGGGCCTGGCAACCCCGATGTCGATTATGGTCGCCACCGGCAAAGGCGCCGGCATGGGAGTCCTGTTCAAAAATGCTGAGGCCATTGAAACTCTGCGCAAAATAGATACCCTGGTCGTCGATAAAACCGGCACCCTGACGGAAGGCAAACCGCAACTGACTTCGGTGGTTAATTTAGAGGGCTACGCGGAAGCTGAACTGGTTAAAGCCGCGGCCAATCTCGAAAAAGGGAGCGAACATCCCTTAGCTGATGCAATTGTTGCCGGAGCAACCCAGCGCGGTCTCGATCTCGATGTCCAGGTCGAAAATTTCACCTCCCATACCGGCAAAGGGGTTTCCGGAGAGATTGCGGGAGATAAAATTCTGCTTGGCAACCAGAAACTGCTGGCCGACTTTTCCATCTCCACCACCGCTCTGGATGCCGCGGCCGCCACCAGACATAAAGAGGGCCAAACGGTTATATTTGTCGCTATCAACGGCCGCGCCGCCGGAATCCTGGCGGTCTCCGACCCGATCAAAGCCACCACCCCCGAAGCCGTGCGGCAGCTCCACGCCGAAAACATCCGTCTGGTCATGCTCACCGGCGACAACCGGGCAACTGCCCAGACCGTGGCCGACAAACTCGGAATTGATGAGGTTATTGCCGAGGTTCTGCCCGATGAAAAAGCGGCCGCCGTAAAAAGATTTCAGGATGAAGGACATCTTGTGGCAATGGCCGGTGACGGCATCAACGATGCTCCGGCCTTAGCCTTGGCCCAGGTCGGTATCGCGATGGGTACCGGCACCGATGTCGCAATGGAATCCGCCGGCGTGACCCTGGTTAAAGGCGATCTTTTAGGCATCGTCCGGGCCCGCAAATTGAGCCGGGCAACCATGGCCAATATCAAACAAAACCTCTTTTTCGCCTTCATCTACAACAGCTTGGGAGTTCCCGTAGCCGCCGGAGTTCTCTATCCGTTTTTCGGTATCCTCTTAAGCCCGGTAATCGCCGCCGCCGCCATGAGCCTCTCATCGGTATCGGTAATTACTAATGCTCTACGCTTACGCAACACCAAGATATAAACTAAATTTTTTTCAAGGAGACTGCAATGATGAAAAAATGGGCTTTTACGGTAGCAACATTGATTATTCTGCTGGGGCCGGCTCTGGTTTTCGGGGCACCGACAATTAAACGTTACACATTTAATATAAGTATCGGCGACTGGAACATCCTGCCGGATGTCAAGGTAAAATCCCTGCTCATCAATAACCAGATTCCCGGCCCCACGATTGAGGTTACTGAAGGAGATACGGTCGAGGTCAAGGTTATCAATAACAGCGTCCTGCCGCATACGATTCACTGGCATGGCCTTGAGGTTCCCAATAATCAGGATGGGGTACCCTATATCACCCAGGACCCAATTGAAAAAGGGGAATCCTTCACCTACCGCTTTGTTGCCGCGCCAGCCGGCAGCCGCTTCTGGCACTGCCATTGGAGCACTCTTCTGCATATCAGCGGCGGTATGTACGGGCCGCTGATCATTCATCCCCGGGATCCGGAAAAAGACCTCAATAAAAAATACCATGTCACTGTAGATCGAACCATGCTGGTTGACAGTATCGACCCTAAGTGGCAGACCAAAATGCTGACCATGATGGAAAAGATGCATTCCCAGGAAGGTATGTCGGCGAAAAAGAACGGGGAGAAATCGAGCGGCGAACGCCTTTTTAACAGTGTTGCCGAATATGAACAGGCAATCAAGGATGGTTATAAGAGCCCCTACTTAAAAGGCCTGCCCAAACCGAGCTATAAATATCATCTGATTAACGGCCACCCCTACCCGCTGATTCCACCGGTAAAAACTAAGGTCGGCGATACGGTTCGACTGCGCATGATCAATGCCGGTAACCTGCCTCACTATTTCCATTTTCACGGGATGCAGCTTAGAGTCGTGGCAATTGACGGCAACACCCTGGACAACCCTTATAAGGTTAATACGGTGCCGCTTTTTCCGGGCCAGGCCAAAGATCTGATCCTGCAGCCGGAAATTCCGGGCTGGTGGGCAGTCCACGATCATGC
>WFRP01000136.1 GCA_015486505.1 Pseudomonadota bacterium
CAACCACTACATATAGTGATTGCAGGTATTAAAAAACACAACATATTGTGTCTGAAATTCTTGGGAAATACTTTTTACGGGTCCATCAAAAGTTGAGTCAATACAAAAGTAAATATTCGGCATTACTTCCAAACTGCGCAAAAGTGATGAATACCCCAAGGGCACATCTTCACTTGCGTTCAGGGCGCAACCTTCAGTTCGGTCCCCGTGCGAAGTACCCCAAGGGCACTTCCTTTGGGCGCACCCCAAGGGCACCTCCTTTGGGCGCAGGCGAAGCAAAATTCACTACTGTCCTCAGTAATTTAACCATCAATCACAACAAGCCGAATATTTATATACAAAAACAAAAGCACGGAACCGATTGTAAGCCGGTTCCGTGCTTTCAGGGAGTAGAAACGGCTTGCTTAACTGCCGAGTTTAGCCTTTAATGCCGCCAGTTTATCGTTAACCGCCTGATCGACACTGCCGGCATTCAGGTCGGCAAATTCATTTTCCAGGCTGTCGCCGCTGTCGGCGGCCATCTCGGCGGCGGCTTCGGCTTCATGGGATGAGCGTTCGGCTTTGGCCTGCATTCGCGCCATCAGGTCGTCGGCGTTGTGCTTCTCCGACATTTTGGCTTTGGCCTGATAGATCTGTTTCTTAACTTCAGAAGCCTTGCTCTGGGCAATGATAAAATCGCGGTTGCGTTTGAATTCGGCCAGTTCGTCTTCTATCCGGCGGACATCCTGTTTCAGACTCTCAATCTGGGCCCGCTGCTCCCGGCAGCGCGGCTCCATGGCCGCAGCTTTCTTTTCATGCTCACCGGCCCGGGAAAGGGCTTTGACAGCCAAATCTTCACGGCCGGCTTTCAATGCCGCTTCAGCCTTGGCTTCCCAGTTTGCCTGCTCCAGTTTCTCTTTATTAAAAAGGGCCTGGGCCTGTTTTTCGGTAGCGATACAGGACATTACCGCCTGTTTGGCTTCCTTGATCTGTTTTTCCTTATCCCGGATGGCCTGATCCAGCATTAATTCCGGGGTTTCAAGTTTATCGATAGCTTTGTTGACTCCGGCCTGTCCGACCTTGAATATGCGACTAAATATACTCATCTTTAATTTTCTCCTTTTTTATTAATGCGGGAACAGCTCCCGCTACCCGAACCGGGCCTTGCGGCCCGTACCCGGGGGCACTTCCGCTGGTCGCAAATTAGCGCTCTTATCAGAACATTTTCTGACTGTTAAATCTTGTTTTTTGTGCAGAATATAACTTACTAAGGCACTAGATGTAATCAGCCAGCAGGGTTTCGGCCTTGTCAACGGCCAACTCCAAAGATGTAAAGACACATAAGAGCTCGTTGCTGTCCAGATTGTCGGTTTCACGGCTTTCAACCAGAACCAGGCGCGGGTCGTCCGGGTTGGTGGTGTTGATGCCGAAAGCGACCGGCAGAATTTCAGTGTTCATATCCAAAAGGTCATGGTAGAGTTTCGCGGTCGCGACCGCGCTGATATTCCCGAGGTCAATCTCGAAATAGATGTGCCCGCCTTCAAGATTGATAAATACCGGTAATTCTCCATCACGTTCGACCCGATAGACATCATTATCAAGTGCGGTGACGTTAAAGTCGTTGCCTTCGAGAAAACTGACAAGATCCTCTTTCAATGAGCTGGTGAC
Source organism: Pseudomonadota bacterium (assembly GCA_015486505.1). Classification (GTDB taxonomy): domain Bacteria; phylum Desulfobacterota; class Anaeroferrophillalia; order Anaeroferrophillales; family Tharpellaceae; genus Tharpella. The sequence continues at coordinate 1,648 of WFRP01000136.1, forward strand.
GATTACCTGTTCCATAAGCGATCCTTTCCCTTAAATTTAGTGCCTTACAGGTTATTTTCTTGTTTTAAAACAAGAAAATGTTCTGATAAGAGCACTTAGTTGCGGGGCACAAAGCCCTGTTTGGGTTGCGGGAGTTGTTCCCGCATTAGTACCTTACAGGTTATTTCTTGTTCAAAAAAACAAGAAATGTTCTGATAAGAGTACTTATTTGCGGGGCACAAAGCCCTGTTTGGGTTGCGGGTTTGTTCCCGCATTAGCTTTTCAATGTTGATGAATATAGGACTTCTTCAATTGCAGGTCAAGAGTTGTAACGCTCTATTTGAAAATTATAATCCGGGAACAAATCATAAAATCAAAGGGTTTTTGTGGTTGGCAAGAGCGTAAAAACATTATCCTTGTCAATGAATTGTAAATTGATATCGGGATGCAGAACCTTGAAAAAATTATACTTATTTTTTCTTACAGTTTCTGTCTTGAATTTAACTTCATAGGCAAGGTAGAGATTTTCACCGGTTTTGACAATAAAGTCGATCTCCTGTTTTTTGTTCGTCCGGCAAAAGCGGATATTTTCTTCACCATAGAAATCAAGCAAACGCCGGAAGACAAAATTTTCAAAAATGATGCCTCGGTCGTCACGCAGCGGTATCGGTGAGAAATCATCGGCAAAAAAATTTCGTAGCCCATTGTCATAATAGAAAATTTTGGGCATTCTTTTGAGCTCTTTGTTTTTGTTGCTCCAGAATGGTTTTATCAGGGTCAAATGAAATGACTTGCGCATGGTATAGAGATATTTTCGCGTTGTTTCAACATTAATGTCAAGCATATTGCTGATCTTATTGAAATTTACCAGAGAACCTGTCTGGTTTGCCAAAAGCCGCATCATTTGCAGGTAGACATCGAAAAGCTCAAGATCGGAATCAACAACATCTTTTTTAATGTATGATTCAGCGATCTCCTTCAAGATCAATTTTTTCCGGTCAGCGGTTTGGGCGAGGACTACCGCCGGATAACCGCCATAAAGACAATATTCATAGAGAAAAACTTCAAGATCACTTTTGTAAAGCAAGGGGAAACGCTCCTGATTCAGGTAAGCGACAAATTTCCCCTGTCCTCGAAAACGCAGCATCTCCTCAAATGATAATGTCATTAAATTAAATATTCTTTTACGACCGGCCAGAGAATCCTTGAATTTTTTATCGATATAAAAGGCGGAAGAGCCGGTAACCATAAGTTTTATCAGGTTTTTGTAAAGATCAAATATCAGCTTTAAAAAATTGGATGGGTCATCAAGATATTGAATCTCATCAATAATCACCACAAGTTTTCTCTCGTTACTTAAAGGGGGAATAAGTGAGATGAGATTCTTGGGGTCTTCGTTTAATAAACTTAAGATTTTCTTGTCTTCAAGAGTAAATGAGACGCATTCCTGTCCGTGTTTTTCGAAATGCGCGGCGAGTTGATTCATTATCGTTGTTTTACCGACCTGTCGCGCACCGGTCAACAAGGTAATCTCATTTTCAAATGAATGAGATAGTAATTCTTGAAAAATATCTCTCTTTATCTCCATAATGGTTGTCGATTGTCGGGGTTGAAATTATTGCATTCTGTTAGATTTTTGCAGTCTGGTCAAGAGACAGTATACGAATAATTCCTTTTTATCAAGTATTGAATAGCATTAAATAACTGTTTTTAATTTTTACGAACCCATTAAAATCACCCTTTTATCCCGCAAACACACAAAGGGAGTTAGATTAGAATCATAAAAGAGGTCGTCTTTGCTCTTTTTAAAAAATAACGGCCGCATACTGGTCAAGGCTCACCGATGCCAGTATAGGGCTACATCTGGAATTGGGTTGGGGATTTAGAGCTTGGGTTGTCGGGGGATGTCATTGGCAAAAAAAGCCGGGGCCGCAGGTCAGGCCCGGTAATCAACTCCTGAGCTTAGCGGTAAAGACTGAAAATGTTTTGAACAATGCGGGAACAAATCCCGCAACCCAATCGAGCCTTTTCGGCTCGTACCCAGGGGCACTTCCGCTGGTCGCAAATAAGTACTCTTATCAGAACATTTTCTGACTATTAAATCTTGTTTTTTGGTGCAGAAAATAACCTGTAAGGTACTAATGCGGGAACAATCCCCGCAACCCAAACGGAGCCTTTCTGGCCCGCACCCAGGGGCACTTCCGCTGGTCGCAAATAAGTACTCTTATCAGAACATTTTCTTGTTTTTACAGTTGAAAAAAGCTGTCGAAAAAAACAAGAAAATAACCTGTAAGGTACTAATCACGCCTGAGAGGCGCGTAAAATGTCTTCTTCGATTGAGCTGAAGTCGCGGCGGTGTTCGGCCAGCATAATGAGCTTGTCTTTTTCCGCGATAACTACATCTTTGGCCGGGTTGAGGATGGTTTTGCCGTTTTGGATAATACCGATAACCTGAAGGTTGGCGGGATGTTTTAAGACGGCAACCTGAATGTCGGCGACCTTGTAGCCGGCCAGCCGGGTTTCGAGAATGTAGAATTGGCTGCCGATCTCATTGCTGACGATCTGGGTGATGATCTCCTGGATGCCGGGATAGAGAAATTCCTGGGCCAGCAGGCAGTCGGTCAGGCCTTCCGGGGTGACGATGCCGTCAACTTTGGCTTTTTTGAGCAGGTTAATGTTATCCTTGTGGATTAATTCGGCGACTGTTTTATAGTTGTAACCGTTTTCCCGGCGCAGGAGCTCGACGACTGTGGCTATCGCGAAGGTAATCGAATCGGCATCGCTGTTGGAAGGGTCGCCGGCGAGAATAAAAACCCCGGCGGCGTTTTCAATGTTGGCTTTTTTTAAGGCTTTTTCGCGGTTGGGATTGCCTGAGACAAAGGCGAATTCGCCCGGCGGCAGGCTCTCCGGCAGGGTTGTGATCGCGTCGCTGACGATGACAAAAAACGAATTTTCATAAGCTGGATGGAGTTTAAGCTCGGTGGTTATCCGCTTTAATTTGTCAAGGCCGGGGAAGTTGCAGATAATGATATGATTCTCTTGGGAAATTTGCACAAGACCTCGCTTTTTGTTCGAAATATGGTCGAAAATACTTTCAGCCGCCAGCCCTAAAAAATAGCCGATAATCGCGATACCGACCAGCATGCAGGGGTAGGCGATTAAAAAACGGCCGACATCGGTTTGCGGGTAGAGATCGCCATAGCCGACGGTTGTCATAGTTACCATCGCCCACCAGATGCTGTCCAGAAGATCAAGTCCGGGCTGGGCGTGGCGTTCGACCAGGAAATAGAGCAGGCCGAAAGCCAGATTCAGAAAGAGCACCAGCGAAAACAGCCGCACCAGGCGCAGGCGCAGATAGTTGTAGCGGCGCAGCAAATCTTTAAAATAGCGAAAAATCGGCATCAGTTTTACAGACTGCGCAGCAGTGCGTTGCCCTGAGCGATAATATCCTCGATGACATCAGCCGCCTCGACTTTACCCAGTTCATCTTCATAGCCGAGTTCGGTCCAGTGGATTGACTGATTGCAGATCTCCAGGATTTCATCCCAGACCGACCCTAACAGCAGATCGAACTGCCATTTGCCCTGATCGTCGCGGCCAAAGCGTTTTTCATTGATAAAACTCATAAAAATCAGTTCAACCGGGTCCTGTTCGAGGTATTCGCAAACCGCGACCCGAAGATCATCCCAGCGATCCGCGTTAAGGAAGGTGTTCCAGTCGTCGGGATCGGGAAAATCATCGTAATAGGCAAAGGCAAATTCGCCCTTTTCCAGGTCAACCGCGCAGAAGATATCACTGCGGGCAATCTCTTCGCGATAGCGTTTAAGGAAATTCTGGTGCAGAGCCCGGCCCTGCCGGCTGACGCAATAGCGTTGTTTTTGGTCAATCTCGATGAGTTCACGGGCCATCAGTTCATCAAAAATCGGCTCGAGATCCTCGCTGTATTCATCGAGCAGAACCGAGAACTTTTTATCCTCCTGAATCATATAATCAAGCAGGTAGAGGCGGGCAAAATGGTGTTTCCGGCTATCATCAAGTTTATACGGAAGTTGCGGTATTTTACTCATACTTACCTCCAAAGGGGGTCTCAAACGGGGTCGGTCTCAAACGGGGTCAGGCTTGACTTATGGGTATTTGGCAGCAGCGCAGAACCAGGTTCAAGGTTCTCCGCTTACTGGTTTCCGCCGGCCGGCAATTTAAGCGAAAAAGAGATTGCCGACTACCAGAGCAATTATTATCGCGACCCCGCCTTCAATCAAAGCGGCGCCCCAGTTGCGATCCCGGCTTATCTCATCATCAAGCAAACTGCCCGGGAGCAGCAGTTTATCGGCAATGTAACGTCCGGTAATCAGGAAGAAGAAACTTACCGGCACCCAGAAAATAAGCCCGAAAATTGAGTTGTAGGCATTGATATAATCCGCCAGCAGAATAGCGACGGCAACCATAGTCAAACCGAAAGCGACACCGGCGGCGGCATTGTCCTTTTCGATTTCATCGTGCAGATCAAAAGTGCTGACGTACTGATAAAGTCTGCCGAATATTATGAAAGTTATTTGGCCGACGGCAAAGTAAAAGATTGTCCCGATAATTTCGACGAAAAAATTGGCGCCGGAGCCGCTTATAATAATTCTGATGATGATGGCGGAAGCGATAAAGGTGCAGCCTTCAACCGCCCCGGTCCCGAGATTTTTATCCTCAATAATCTCCTTCCGGTTAGAGAAGTTCGGCAGCAGGTATTTATCATTGAGGTAATTGGCAATCTCGAGCAGGCCGATACCGATCAGGCCCCAGAAAAAAGTACCGATAAGGTCGCCGACAAGCCCCCAGAAGCCGGTAACCGGGACGGCATTCTCGCCGGGAGTGATGACTCCCCAGAGAATCAGACCGAGGCCGAAAAGATAACCGGTGGTTGAGAGCGCCACCGCCTTGTTGTCAGTAGTAGTTAACTCGTAATCAAGATCATAGTCGGTGCAGTAGTTGTGAATTTTTTTGCCGATGACCATAATTATCAGGATCTCCAGAAGATAGGTTGCGGCAACCGGTTGAATAAGATCGGCAATCGGGCGTAAAGATAAGAAACTAAGCATGGTTTTATCCTCTTTTGGTCAAATAGTCTTTAAGTGGACTGACTTAACTAAGATGCCCTCGTAAAAACTCCGGAAAATAATTTTCAACCACTACATGTTGTGATTGCAGGTATTCAAAATCACAATATATTGTGTCTTAAAATCTTTAGAAATACTTTTTACGAGTCCATCAATTAAAGTCAAAATAATTTACAGATTGTTTTTTTAGCGTTATAAAAAATATTTCCTATTTCCCGCCGAAACGGCCGCCGCTGCGCCCGAAGCCGCTGCTGCGCCGTACCGATGGCCGTGAGGGTCGGCTGCTCCGGCCGAAACCACTGCGGCGCAGCTGTTTTGAGGGATTACGTTTTTGAAAACTTTTTTGTGAACGGGTAGGTTTTTTCAGCGGCGCTTTAATGCCCCGGGTCGCGCTCTTGCCGGCGTTAGGCGAGGTCGGTTTGCCCTTTATCCGACTGCGGGATGAGCTTTTCAGGTCTCTTTTGCCAGCGGTGCGACTCTTGTATCGTGAGTAGGAAACTGTGTTGTATGGCTGGTAACCGCCGGGATAGTGGCCGTAACCCCAGGGTGACATATAGAAAGGATGGGGGCGGAAGAGCCAGTACATAAACAGCATATCGGTAATCCCGAAACTGTTGTGATAGTAGTGATTCTGGCCGTAAATCTGTTCATTGCCCCGGACTTCGACCTCAACTTTGTCGTTACCTTCCTTTTCGATGTCGATGGTGGCAACTTCCTGAGTTTCGCCGGGGGCCGGTTCAACCGTCAGGGAAAAGCCTTTGACCTTATCATTTCCGTATTCGGTAACCTTGATGTAATCGACTTTACCGTCTTCGTTCAGATCAAGGTTGTTAATCCCGGTTTTCGGGTCGTTAAGCAGTTTTTCGAGATCGGCCGCATTATCGGCTTTCTTCAGCAGGGTGCCGATGGTTGCCAGATCAAGTCCGTCACCGGCGTAGACCTTCGTCTGCACATTGACATTATACTGTTTTTCACCGCCACCCGGCCATAAGAAAGAGATCGCAACCAGGAGGATAAAGACTCCCGCCAGCCCTTTGAAAATTTTCTCATTCATAACTGTCTTCTCCGTTTGTTGTTTGATTTTTTAATCCGGCTCTTACTGAAACCGGATGGTGGAAATTACTGACACCTTACTGATGCGGGAACAAACCCGCAACCCAAAAGAAAGTTTTCGGCCCGCACCCAAGGGCAATCCGCTGGTCGCAAATAAGTACTCTTATCAGAACATTTTCTTGTTTTTACAGTTGAAAAAAGCTGTCGAAAAAAACAAGAAAATAACCTGTAAGGTACTAATAACCGGTCTGCCATCCCTGTAAGTAATACGTGAAAATTTTGTGATTGACAAGTGTATTTATCTCTTTCTCCCGGGAAATTAACTGATCTTTGCCGAAAAAGAGGCTGGCGTGGATTAATTCCGGGGTCAGGTAGCGGGTTTTGCCGCGAATTGTTTTAACTTTTGCCAATGCTTTTTTCAGGCTTTCTGCTGACCAGCGTTCCGCGTGGCCGCCCAGCCACCAGCCCCATTCCCCGAACGAGGGGACATTGTCATGGTAGGGAATCGCGCATAATCCGGCTGCTTTGATGGTCCGGCCAATGCATAAAAATGCCTCCCGGGCATGAAACGGCGAGGTTGCCTGCTGGACAAAGACCCCATCGACAGCGAGGCGGTCGGCGAGCCGGCGGTAAAAAGTGCGGGAGTAGAGTTTGGCCAGCTCTTCATTGTTGGGGTCGGGAAAATCGATGATGATAATATCAAATTTGCCGGCCAGATTTTCGAGAAGCGCGGCGGCATCAAGATTGATTAAACTTACTTCGGCGGCCAGCTCCGGTCGGCTGCCGAAGCGTTTATGCTGGTTGTTGACCAGAATTTTTTCTTTTCCTTTTTTGTCGACCAAAGCGTTGTTCTGCAAAATTTTAATTCTGGCCGCGCTTAAGCTGTGATGATTGAGTCTGGTCATCACCGGATTCTGCCGCGCCAGATCAGTCATCTCCGGGTCAAGATCACAGAGAACAATCTCTTTTGGCTCTTTATATTTAAGAATCTCGCGGGCGGCTAAACCATCGCCGCCGCCGAGGATTAAAACCCGGCGCGGGTTCGGCACCAGAGCGAAGGCGGGATGCACCAGATTTTCATGGTAGATATGCTCATCGGCGCTGTTAAATTGCAGGCTGCCGTTGATATAGCAGCAGATTTCATTCGAGCGGGACCTGGTTAAAACTATATGCTGATAATGAGTTGTTTTACTTAAAATAACCCGATCACGGTAGAGATATTGCTCGGCATTAGCGGTCCAGGGCCGGGCTTTGGCAAAGGCCACGCTTAAAAGTATCAGGGCGACCAGAAAAAAGGTCCAGAGACGAGGGCCCAGAGATATCTTTGCCCGGAAATAGAGTAGCAGAATTGCGGCCGCAGTGAGGTTCATCAGGCCCAGAATAAAGGCGGATTCAATCAGGGTGAAAAACTTGGGGAGGATAAAAACCCAGATCAGGGCTCCGACGAGAGCGCCGATATAGTCCATCTTGAGGACTTTGCCGAGGTTGACTTTCAGTTGATCGGTATAGACCGAATTGAGCCGGGCGATTAAAGGCAGCTCAAACCCTAAAAGGAGACCGATGCCGCAGATGAAAGCATATTGAACTATGACATAATATTCCGGGGCCAGGCCGTAGGTGAAAACCAGCAGCAGCGGCCCTGAGCCGCCCAGAATTCCCAGCAGAATTTCAGCGGCGATGAACTTGTCAAGCAGGAGTTGGTCGTCAAGGCGCTTCTGCAGGTCGGCGCCGATGCCCATACAGAACATCATCGCGCCGATGACCAGCGCCCACTGCCGGGCGGAATTGCCTAAAAGATCAGCGGCGACCCGGCTTAAGGTGTATTCGTAAGCCAGGCCGCAGCCCCCCATAATGAAGGTCGTTAAATAGAGGATAAATGAGGCGGAAATCTTCATCGGTGTCGGCTATAACGAAGACCGGTGAAAGTCAAGTGAAAAGTTGAATTGTTTCGGCGGCGGCACAAAAAAGCCCGCTGACTTTCATTTTGTAAAAGTGAGCGGGCTTTTTTTATCTGAAATTACAGATTATTTCTCAACCGGTTTTTCAACCGGTTTTTCAGCTGGTTTTTCAACCGGTTTTTTAGCGATGCTGATGGCGATTGATTCCGTTTGGGTAATCATTATCTTATCGCCGACTTTAACTTTGTCCAGGTTTTCCGGGTTGCGGGGCTTGACGGTCGTGAGCTGACCGTCGGCACTTTTCAACGTTACCATTTGCTTATCTTTATCAATCTTTTCGATGGTCATAACCACGACAACCGCCTGCGAAGCCACGCCGCCCGGCTTTTCACCCGGCTGAGCCCGGCTTACGCTGGTAACCGCCGCCGCTCCGGCTTCAGCTGCTTTCGGGCCCATAACTTCAATGTCGACAGACGCGATATACTCGACGGTGAGCGTATCACCAACCTTCACCTGCGAGAAATTCTTGACCTCTTCTCCTACCTTGATTGTAACTTCCTTGCCGTCGTCTCCTTTCAGGGTGACTTCCCTTTTTTTCTGATCAACCGCGGTAACCTGGGCTTCAAGCGTAGTCGATATGACTTCACTGACCTGCGGTTTTTCCGCGGCGGCCGCCTTGCGAACCAGCTTGTCGGCAGGTAAAAAACTCAAGGTAAAAATAATCAGACCGAAGATAAGCAACTTGTTTTTCATTGTCGTAAACTCCTTTTTTTATGTGACTGAAAACGAAAAGATTAACCATAATTGTAAACTATACAAACCCTAGAGCAATTATATTATAATGTCAACTTAAAATATTATAAGGTTACTCAACTTTGACGGACTCGTAAAAAGCATCCCACACCGCTATCGCGGCCACATATATACAAGTAACGTGAGAGAAACCAAATCTGTGTTTATCTGCGTTCATCTGTGGTTTCTATTTTTTTGTTGAACCACAGATGGACACGGATAGACACAGATAAAAATCACATAATTTCCTATAGTTACAAAGCGTTACTTAGAAGTATTTCTCAAGATTTTCAGGCACAATATGTTGTGATTTTGAATGTCTGCAATCACAACATATAGCGATTAAAAATTATTTCTCGGAGTTTTTACGAGGGCATCAACTTTCTGAATTAGTACCTTACAGGTTATTCTCTGCACCAAAAAACAAGATTTAATAATCAGAAAATGTTCTGATGCGGGAACAACTCCCGCAACCCAAACAGGGCCTTGCGGCCCTCGGATTGCCCCTGGGTGCGGGCCAGTAACTTTCTTTTGGGTTGCGGGGATAGTTCCCGCATCAGGTTAACTGACTGATGTTTATTGCTAAAACCATTGTAACTATTCAGCCGAATCCGGGGGCGGGCGCGGTTTTTCTCCGCTCGGCGTTAAGATTTCTGTTTTTCCTTTAAGCTCGCTGCGCCCGCCCTGCAAAACTCGCTTACGCTCAAACAGTTGCAATGCTAATGGGCTCCCGCTCGCTTCCGAAAAACAACGAAATCGTTTCCGCAACCGCTTCCGAAAAACCACCCCCGCCCCCTCCAGAAGGTGGGGGGGTAAAATTTGGCTGAATAGTTACCCGAATATTTACTTTTTTGTAGCCGCTCGCGAATGGGGGTTAAAGACTATAACGGTTGAAAACCTTTACTTTTTCCTTACAACTTGACTAATAGAGCTTTTATCGGTAGTACGTTCTGCACTATGCGCAAGCTTAAATATATATTGCTGATCGGAATCGTCGGCATTCTTTGCGGATTTAACTTGTCGGCCTGTAACGGAATCGGACTCAAGCCGGAAAGGGTTTCCGAAAAAAAGCGGCTGCCGCCTGATTTTCCCAAGGTTTATTCACTTTATCCGGAGGCTGAAACCCGGCCTGATAAAGGGCCGGGGGGCTGGTGGGAGAGTTTCAAAAGTCCGGAGCTGAACCGGATAATGGGGCTTGCCCTTAATGAAAATTTTTCCGTATTAAAGGGCATCAGCCGGGTTGAGCAGGCCCGTTACAAGGCTTCGCGGGCGCAATCGTGGTTCTATCCTGAACTGGGCGGCAGCGCCGGGGTCGGAACCCAGAAACTGAAACATAAAGGGCAGGAGTCAATCTCTACGGATGATTGGTCTTTGGGGCTTAATGCCGCTTATGAAGTTGATCTCTGGGGCCGGGTGCGGGCTTTCAGAACCAGCGAAACCGAGAAATTTTCCGCTACCCGTGAAGATCTCAAGGCGGCCCGGTTAAGTGTCAGCGGGGCCCTGGCCGAAACCTGGGTTGATCTGATTGAAAACCGGCGCCATCAGGATCTGCTGAAGCGGCAGATTGAACTGCAGAAAAGATTGCTTGAGGTAATTATCCTTCGTTTTCCGCTGGCTCAGGCCACGGCTCTGGATATCTATCAGCAGCAGCAGGTTGTGGAAAAACTCAAGAGCGCCCTGATCCCCGTGGTTAATAATCAGGAGATTTTAAAGCGGCGGCTGGCGCTGTTATGCGGCCGGACCGAGCTTGAGGAAAAATTTTTATCGGCGCGCAGGTTTCCGGAGGTTGGCAAACTTCCCGAATTGGGCCTGCCGGCGGATCTTTTAGCCGCCCGGCCCGATATCAAGGCTGCCGGTTTAAGGCTGAAAGCGACTGAATGGGAGGTTGTGGCGGCCCGGGCCGACCGGCTGCCGGCCCTGCGTCTGACAGCCTCCGGCAGCAGTTTCGGTGATGATTCCGGCTCAATTTTTGATAACTGGATCTACAATCTTGCCGCCAATCTCGCCGGGCCGATCTTCGACGGCGGCCGCCGCCGGGCCGAGGTGGAACGGACCCGGGCTCTGGTTGATGAACGCCTGCAGAACTATCGTGAAGTGGTTGTCAAGGCCGTGATCGAGGTTGAAGATGCCCTGACCCGGGAACAGGATGCGGCGGCAACTCTGGCTTCATTTAAGAAACAGAGGGCGCTTGCCGACAAAACCCTGCGCGAAGCCCGGCGGCGTTATCTGAACGGTAACGGCGATTTTCTCAATGTCTTGAAAGAGGAGCTTAACAGCCTGCAGCTCGATCACGATATCATCAGTCAACAGAGCCGGATTATTGGCGCCCGGATTAATCTTTATCAGGCCCTGGGCGGCTCCTGGATGGATGATTTTTCAGAGGTAAAGGAAAGAGAAAAAAATGGCAAATGAGAAGCCGAATTTGAATTCAGATAACGCTCAGGGTACGGCCCTGCCGCGGCGTTCCTGGCGGCAGCGGCTGCAGGCGCTGGGGTTGATAGTGTTGCTTTTGCTGATCGCTTTGCTGATAAGCCGCCATCTGCTGCAAACCCGGCCTCAGGCGCGGCGGAAAGCGCCGAAAAAGATTGAGAGCCTGGTGCGGGTAATCAAGGTGATGCCGACGACGGCAAGGGCGCTGATTGAAGCCCCGGGCCGGGTGATTGCGGCCCGGCAGATAGTCCTGAAAGCCCGGGTTTCAGGCCGGCTTATCTATCTGCATCCCGATTTTATCCCTGGCGGCATCATTAAAAAAGGTGAAGTGCTGCTCAAACTTGATGACAGTGACTATAAACTGGAATTACGGCGCAAAGAGGATGCTCTGGCCCTGGCCGAAGCCGATCTGCGGATTGAAGAGGGCAGCCAGAAAGTCGCCCTGAAAGAGTGGGAGCTGATTACCGGGTTAAGTGACGATATCGATACCTCAAGTCGTGATCTGGCCCTGCGTAAGCCCTATCTGATTAAAGCCAAAGCTAAAATTGCTTCCGCCGCAACCGCCTGCGACCGGGCCCGCCTGGATCTTGAACGAACCGTGATCCGGGCCCCTTTCAACCTGGTGGTACGCGATGAAAATATTGATCTCGGGCTGCAGGTAACTCCGGCATCAACCCTGGCAACTCTGGCCGCCACTGATGTTTTCTGGGCTGAAATTTCACTGCCGTTGAGTAAATTATCCTGGTTTGATCGGCCGGAGGCCAGGGTTAGATTGCGCCGCCGCAAGCAGGCGCCGTTGTCCGGCCGGATTGTCTCTTTGACCCCGGATCTCGATAAAGACGGGCTGATGGCCCGGCTGCTGGTGGCAATCCCGGATCCTTTAGGTTTGAAAAAGCGGCATCCGCCGGTTTTGCTCGGCAGTTTCGTAACGGCGGAAATCAGCGGCCGCAAACTTGATAACGTCTACCGGATTCCGCGACCGGCCCTGCGGGAAGACGGTAAGGTTCTGCTGGCCGGCGATGATAACCGGCTCGTTATCAAGCCGGTAACCGTAGCCTATTCCGGGATCAAAACCGTCTTGATAAGTGCCGGCCTCAACCCCGGTGACCGCCTGATTATCTCCAGTCTGCCGGCCCCGATCAACGGGATGCCGCTTAAAATTGCCACCACCGGCGGGGCCGGAAAAAAGAGCGCGGCGGCCGTTGCCAAATGAATCATAAAGTCAATCAATGAGTCATAAACAAGATATCCCGGCTGATTTTTCCAGAGAAGAGGATCAGCGCGGCCCGATTCGCTGGATGGCGGGTAATTCGGTCGCCGCCAACCTGCTGATGCTGGCCTTTTTGCTCGGCGGTTTTTTCTGGGGCACCCAGATCAAACAGGAGATTTTTCCCGAATTTACCCTCGATGAAGTAGTGGTTTCGGTGCTCTATCCCGGGGCGAGCCCCGAGGAGGTCGCCGAAGGCATTATCCTGCCGATTGAAGAGGCGATCGAGAATGTTGACGGGATTGATGAGGTTAATTCTACCGCTTATGAGGGCCGGGGCGTGGTCCGGGTTGAAGCCCGGATTGATGCCGACTTGCAGCAGCTGGCGGCCGATATCAAGAATGAAGTTGATCGCATCTACGCTTTCCCGGATGACGCGGAAACCCCGCTGGTCACAATTCCTTCCCATAAACGCAAGGTTTTGACGCTGCTGGTTTACGGCCGGCAGAACCCCAAAGTTCTGCGCGAAGTTACTGAAATGGTGCGGGATCAACTGCTCCAGAATCCGGGGGTTACCCAGGTTGAACTGCTCGGTGAACGGCCGCTGGAGATGAGTATTGAGATCCCGCAGACGGTGCTGCGGGCCTACAAGCTGACCCTGGAGCAGATCGCTGTCAAAATAAGGAGCGCGGCCCGCGATATCCCCGGCGGCACGATCCGGACTGCCGGCGGTGAAATCCTGGTACGGATGACCGAGCGCAAGGATTATAAAGCCGGTTTCGCGAAAATTCCGATTGTCAGCCGGGCCAACGGCACTATTGTTACCCTGGGTGAAATCGCGACCATCAAGGATGGTTTCGAAGAGGTTGACCGCTATCTTTTCTTTAATGATAAACCGGCTCTGGGCATCGATGTCTACCGGGTCGGCAAACAGACCCCGGTTACGGTTTCCAAAGCGGTGGCCGCCGAGGTCAAAAAACTTAATCGGATGCTGCCGGACGGGGTTTCGGTGGTTGCGGTTGACGACCACTCGGATCATTTCAAACAGCGGATTTCGCTGCTGGTGCGCAACGGTTATATGGGGCTCGCCCTGGTTTTTATTCTGCTCGCGGTTTTTCTTGAGATTCGCCTGGCTTTCTGGGTGACGATGGGGATTCCAACCTCATTTTTAGGCGCTCTCATCTTTATCCCCTTTTTTGATGTCAGCATCAATATGGTCTCGCTTTTCGCCTTTATCATCGCGCTGGGGATTGTCGTCGATGACGCGATTGTCGTCGGCGAGAATATCTATCACTATAAACAGCAGGGTCTGGGCTCTTTTCCCGCCGCCGTTAAGGGAGTGCGGGAGGTGGCGGTGCCGGTAACTTTCAGTGTTCTGACCAATATTGTTACATTCCTGCCACTCTATTTTGTACCGGGGATTATGGGCAAAATTTTTCGCCAGATTCCGGTGGTGGTGGTCTCGGTTTTCCTGATCTCCCTGATTGAATCGATCTTTATTCTGCCGGCCCATATCGGCCATCAGCGTGACCGCAAAAATCCGCTGTTAATTTTTATCAGCCGGAAGCAGCAGCGGCTTTCCGTTGCGATCAGTTCTTTGATTGATAACGTCTACGGACCTTTCCTGCGTTTTTCCCTGCGCTTTCGCTATATCAGCCTGACCATCGGGGTGATTGTGCTTATGGTGACTCTGGCTTATGTCAAAAGCGGACGTATGGGTATGAGCCTTTTCCCCAAGGTTGAATCCGATTACGCCTACGCCAAAGCGGTGCTTCCGGTCGGCGTGCCGGTGGCGGCGACCCTTGAGGCCAGTCAGGAAATCAGAAACGGCGCCGAGCTGATTCTGAAAAAGGTCGGCCGGGAAAATCAGGCTGAGGGAATTTTATCCTACGTCGATCATAATACAACCTGGACCAAGGTTTTTATGATTCCGCCCGAGGAGCGTAAGCTTTCAACCGGAACCTTTGTTAAACGCTGGCGTAAACAGGTCGGCGGCCTGGTCGGGGTTGAGACCCTGCAGTTTAAATCGGATATGGGCGGGCCGAGTTCCGGGGCCGCGCTGACGGTTGAACTGCAGCATCGCGATACCGAGGTTCTCGAGGCCGCCGGCGCCGAGCTGGCTGCGGCGCTGGCCTCTTTCCCGATGGTCTCCGATATCGATGACGGTTTTACCGCGGGCAAGAATCAGTTTGATTTTACGCTGAAACCAGCGGGTTTCCGGCTCGGTCTTACGCCCCGGGATGTCGCCCGGCAGATTCGTAATTCCTACTACGGCGCTGAAGTTTTTCGCCAGTTGCGGGGGCGCAACGAGATAAAAATCATGGTGCGCCTGCCGGAATCGGAACGGGGGCTGGAATACTATCTCGAAGAGATGCTGATTATGACCCCGAAGGGGGTTCAGGTACCGCTTCTGGATGTAGTGAATATCAAAAAAGGCAAGGCCTATACCCTGATTGAGCGTCGCGACGGCCGCCGGATTATTAATGTTACCTGCGATGTCACCCCGCACAGTCACGCGGATATGGTAATGTCGACTTTGCAGAAGGAGATTATTCCGGAACTTAAAGAGAAGTATCACGGCTTAAAATTCGGGGTTGCCGGCAAACAGAGCAGCCGGCTGGAGAGTATGGCGGCCCTGGCCCAAGGTATGATGGTGGCGATGGTGGCGATCTATATGCTTCTCGCAATCCCGTTCCGCAGCTATATTCAGCCGGCGATTATCATGGTCAGTATCCCCTTCGGGATCGTCGGGGCGATTGTCGGCCATCTCCTTTTAGGTTACAGCTTGAGTCTTTTAAGTATGTTTGGAATCGTCGCGCTTTCCGGGGTTGTGGTTAATGACGCTCTGGTGTTGATGGATTTTGCCAACCGCTGCCGGATTGATGAAGGGGTGAGCGCCTATAACGCCATCATCCGCGCCGGAATCCAGCGTTTCCGGCCGATTATCTTAACGACGATGACCACTTTTTTCGGCCTGATGCCGATAATGTTCGAAACCTCGCGCCAGGCCCGCTTTTTAATCCCGATGGCGATCTCCTTAGGCTTCGGCATCCTTTTTTCAACCCTGATCATCCTGATCCTGGTCCCGGCCCTCTACATTATCCTCGAAGACATCAAAAAACTTGCCGCCGGATTTATTTCTTAATTCCAGAAGCAGTAAAAAAACAGTGAAATCTGGAGATCTGGGGTCAGGGAGTTCTGGGGTCAGGCTTGACTTATGGGTATTTGAAAAAAGGGTTGGCGAATAGTTTTCTGTGTTTAATGTCGTAGTTGTCCAGGATTAAACGTGCTTTTTTACAAATATGGTGGACCGTCTACTACTTACGCTGGCGATAGATATAGACAAGGCAGGCGCAGATGATGACCGGCAGGAGGAAATAGAAGGTCTTATGAGAGTAGTGCATAATCATTTCCTGATTGTTGCCGACGAGATAGCCGATTGCGGCGAGGATGATGACCCAGATAGCCGAACCTGAGGCGGTGGCGAGGATAAACGGGACCAAAGACAGGCGGGCGAGACCGGCGGGAAAGGAGATGTATTGGCGGATTACCGGGATCAGGCGGCCGATAAAGGTGCCGAAGATGCCGTGTTTTTTAAGGAAATCTTCAGTCCGGTCAAAGTTTTCCGGAGTTATGCCGACATATTTACCGTAACGCAGCAGGGTTGGCCGTCCGAGTTTCAGGGCCAGCCAGTAGTTGAAGAGAGCCCCGAGAATACTGCCCAGAACTCCGCAGAATACCACCAGAAAAATGTTCATCTCGCCGTTTTCCGCCAGGTAGGCGGCCGGGGGAATGACAATTTCACTGGGAAAAGGGAAGAACGAGCTTTCGAGGAACATCATAACAATGATGCCGCCGTAACCGAGTTTGCCGACGATGGTAACGATGGTGGCGACAATTTTAAAAAAGAGTTCTCTCATAATTTTAAGACCGTTTTTGTTTGAGGTATGTTTGGGGGGATTTTTTACGTTTTAAACGGGCGACCTTATAGCACTGACGCAAGGTTAAGCGCAAGCGGTCATTG
>WFRP01000137.1 GCA_015486505.1 Pseudomonadota bacterium
GATTCGGCTGAATAGTTACGCGAAATTTTTCAATTTAGTACCTTACAGGTTATTTTCGGTTTGAAAAAACAAGAAAATGTTCTGATAAGAGTACTTATTTGCGGGCCGGTAACTTTCTTTTGGGTTGCGGGATTTGTTCCCGCATTAGTGCCTTACAGGTTATTTTCGGTTTGAAAAAACAAGAAAATGTTCTGATAAGAGTACTTATTTGCGACCAGCGGAAGTGCCCTTGGGGTACGGGCCGAAAGGCTCCGTTTGGGTTGCGGGAGTTGTTCCCGCATCAGTACCTTAAACTGAATTTCAATTTAGAGGTTTTGAACGATGAGTGAAGATAAAATAAAAGTTTTGATCGCGAAACCGGGCCTTGACGGTCATGATCGGGGTGCTAAAATTGTTGCCCGGGGATTGCGGGATGCCGGGTTTGAAGTGGTTTATACCGGCCTGCATCAGACCCCGGAAGATATTGTCGCCACCGCAATTCAGGAGGATGTTAACGTTATCGGGATCAGCAGTCTCGCCGGGGCTCATATGTATCTGTTTCCCCGGATTATTGAGTTGCTGGCGGAAAAAGGCGCCGATGATATTCCGGTTTTCGGCGGCGGCATCATTCCTGAGGATGACATTCCGGTCTTGCGGAAAGCCGGCATTAAAGCCATTTTCACCCCCGGCAGTCCGGTCAGAGAGACCGTCGAGTGGATTCGGGAAAATGTAAGTTAACGGAATTTAGTTGCCGCAATTTTGCCGACAGAAAAACCGGGTTTGTGAAAACCCGGTTTTTTTATTCGCAACTTTTTCTTGACGGACTCGTAAAAAAGTATTTCTCAAGATTTTCAGGCACAATATGTTGTGATTTTGAATGTATGCAATCACAACATATTGTGATTGAAAATTATTTCTCAGAGTTTTTACGAGGGCATCTTTCTTGACTTGCAACAAAGCAACAGGGTATCTTTCTTGTCTTGCAACAAAGCAACAGGGTATCTCTGCTGACCTTTGTTGATAAACGATTTTGAGTAACAGCATTGAAAAGACTTGCAACGCCAGACCTGATAATATAAACTGCGACGCTCGACAGACTGTAATGCTCGACATCAGGGAGTTATACAGTTCCCTGCAAACCGTTAAGATATTACAGAATATTAAAATGAACGAAATTATAGAAAAAAATGATCAGGCGGAAATGCCGCGGCATATTGCCATTATTATGGACGGCAATGGTCGCTGGGCCGAAAAGTCCGGGAAAATCCGGGTCAAAGGTCATGAGGCCGGGGCGCGGACGGTTGACCGGATCGTTACCCTTTGCGTTGAGATCGGGGTTGAAGTCTTGACTCTTTACGCCTTTTCTTCTGAAAACTGGCAGCGGCCGGCTTTGGAGGTCTCAGCTTTGATGGGCCTTCTCCGGCATTATCTTAAGCGGGAAACTAAGCGTCTTATTGAACAGGGAATCCGTCTGCACGCGATTGGTCGTCTCGATCGTCTTGATGCGAAAGTGCGCCGGGAGTTGGCCGAAGCCTGTCAAAAAACCGCCGCCGGGAAAAAAATGACCTTAAATCTGGCAATCAGCTACGGCGGCCGGGATGAGATTTGTGACGCGGTTTCAGCTCTCTGCCGGAAAGTTCAGGCCGGCGAGCTTGACTGTGACGTTATTGATGATGAAATGCTGACAGCCCATCTCGGTACCGCCGGGCTCCCGGACCCGGATATTATGATCAGAACCGGCGGCGAGTACCGGATCAGCAATTTTCTTCTCTGGCAGTTAGCTTATACCGAGCTCTATTTCAGCGATACCTTGTGGCCTGATTTTGCCAAAGAAGAGTTTCTGCAGATAATCGATAATTTTCAACGTCGTGAGCGACGTTTCGGCCGAGTTTTACAATTGCCTGATTCCAAATTAAATCCGGAGCCGGGGAGTAATCATGAATGAAACCGTAAAAAATATCTTCTGCACCAGCCGAGTCAAATCGGCCGCGATTGCCTTGCCGCTGATTGTCCTCCTGTTGGACGCGGCTCCGAAATGGCTCTTTTTTGTTTTGCTGCTTGGTCTTCTGGCTCTGTTGGTCAGGGAAAGCTGGCGGCTCTTTTTTGGGGAGCAGGGCGGTTTTTTATTGAAAGGGCCGGTCTGGTTTATAACTTTTACCCTTTTTTTTGCGGCCTGGTTCGGGGGGTTAACCGCACTCGCGGGCGCCTTGACTCTGGCGGTTTTCGCCCTGGTTTTACTGCTTTTCGAGGCCGGTCTGGAAGCTGAGGCGCTGCCGCGCTTTGCTCTGGCGATCCTGTTTATAATTTACCTGCCTTTTTTTCTTGCCCATCTTTTGCTGCTTTGGGATCTGCCCGAAGGCCGCGCGCTGGTGGCGATGACGTTTATGGTGACCTGGGGTGGTGACGCTTTTTCCTTTTACTGCGGCAGTTATTGGGGGAAACGTAAATTATCACCCAATATCAGCCCGAATAAAACGGTTGAAGGCTTTCTCGCCGGCCTTTTTGGCGGGGCTTTTTTTGCGCTGCTGCTGAACTGGGTCGGCCTTCTGAGTATCGATTGGAATGTTATTGTCGTTTTAGGCCTGGCCGCTAATTTCCTCGGGCAGATGGGGGATCTTTTTGAGTCATATCTTAAACGCAGTCAGGGGGTTAAGGATTCCGGCCGCCTGATCCCCGGACACGGCGGTTTTCTTGATCGGGTTGACAGTGTCTTGTTTGCCGCCCCGGTTATCTATTATGGTTATATCCTTCTGGCTATGTAGCGGCGAGACGGAAAAACTGAAACCTGGTTAAGCAGAAGAAGATATTGACAAATAAACTTAAAAAAATATCCCTGTTGGGGGCCACCGGTTCAATCGGGCGGAGCACCCTTGATATAGTTGAGCGTTTTCCTGAGCGTTATCAGATCGTTGCTTTGGGCGGCGGCCTTAATATCAGCGAATTGTCGGCTCAGGCGCGCCGTTTCCGGCCGCAGCTTCTGGCGGTACAAAATGATGCCGGGGCCGAGGAACTGGAACGGGCCCTTAAAGAAAACGGCCTTAAAATTCCCATTATCGTCGGTCGGCCCGGCGCCGTTGCCGTCGCGACTTGTCCTGAAGCCGATCTTGTCGTGGCGGCAATGGTCGGAGCGGTCGGTCTGGAACCTGCCTGGGCCGCGCTTGATGCCGGGAAAAATGTCGCTCTGGCCAATAAAGAATCGATGGTTATGGCGGGCCGTTTGTTAAATAAAGTGGCGGCCGCCAACAAAGTTGCAATCCTGCCGCTTGACAGCGAACATTCAGCCCTCTGGCAGGCGTTAAACGGCGAGTCTGAAGCCGGAGTCGAAAAACTTATCCTGACCGCTTCCGGCGGCCCTTTCCGTGAATTTTCATTAACTCAGATGGCGGCGGTTACCCCGGCTGAAGCGCTGCGCCATCCGCGTTGGGATATGGGGCCGAAAATCACGATTGATTCAGCGACGATGATGAATAAAGCGCTGGAGATTATCGAAGCCCGCTGGCTTTTTGATATGGTTCCGGAAAAGATTGAGGTTCTGGTTCATCCCCAGAGTATTGTTCATTCACTGGTCGAATACCGGGACGGATCGGTTCTGGCCCAGCTCGGCCTGCCGGATATGCGTTTGCCGATCGCTTACGCATTAAGTTATCCGGAACGTTTGCGGCTTGAGCTGCCGAAATTGAACCTTGCCGAAGCCGGGCGGCTCGATTTTTTTGCGGCGGATGAAGAGCGTTTCCCGGCCCTGGCTTTGGTCCGGCGGGCTCTGGCGGCCGGTGACAGCGGCGCGATTGCCTTGAATGCCGCCAACGAAATTGCGGTTGACTATTTCCGGGCCGGGAAAATCGGTTTTCTCGAAATCGCGGCAATGGTTGCCGAAGTTCTCGATAAGGTTGAGCCCCGGGAATTTTCAACCTTGGGCGAAATTTTGAACTTTGATGATGAAATACGCCGGTCACTTTCAGACCCGGAAAACTCAGGAAATTAATTTTTATGTATAGCACCATTTCCGCCATTATTGTTTTAGGGGTTTTAATCTTTGTCCATGAACTCGGCCATTTTCTGGTGGCCAAGTTTAGCGGTGTCCGGGTGCTTAAATTCTCTCTCGGTTTCGGCCCCAGAATCTGCGGCCTTAAGAGAGGTGATACCGAGTATCTGCTTTCAGCAATCCCGCTGGGCGGCTATGTCAAGATGCTGGGAGAAGGTAAGTCTGATGATGAGAATGAAGCGGCTGAGTTAAGCGATGCCGACAAACCTTTCTCCTACAAGCATAAAAGCCCCTGGCAGAGAATGGCAATTATTGTCGCCGGCCCCGCGACCAATATTATCTTCGCGGCTTTTATTTTTTCCATAGTTTATCTTTTCGGGGTTCCTTCCTTAAGCCCGGTGATCGGTGAAGTTAATCTTGAGATGCCGGCTTTTGCGGCCGGTTTGCAGTCGGGTGACAGGATTGTCGCGATCAACGGCGAAAAAATTGCAGACTGGGAGCAGCTGTCATCTACCGTGCGGGCCAGCGGCGGCCGCGAACTTGATATCGATTACGAACGCCGGGCGGCCATTCACAGGGTTAAAATTATTCCCAAACGGGTTGAAAACAAAAATATGTTCGGTGAACCGGTGGTTTCATATATCATCGGTATCACGGCATCAGGCGCGACTGAGATTAAACATTATCGGCCGGGAAAAGCTCTGCTTCAGGGACTGTCCGAAACCTGGAAAATTTCTTATTTGACGGTCATGGGCTTTGTCAAGATGATCGAGCGGGTGGTCCCGGCCAAAGATTTGGGCGGCCCGATAATGATTGCCCAGATGGCGGGCCAGCACGCCAAAGCCGGGATTTTGAGTCTCCTTTATTTTATGGGGATTATCAGTGTCAATCTCGGGATTCTCAACCTTTTCCCGATTCCCGTACTCGACGGCGGCCATCTTTTATTTATCTCTCTGGAGTTGATTCTCGGGCGCCCGCTCAGTGAACGCAAGGTGGAACTGGCGCAGCAGGTCGGTATCTGCCTGCTGGTATCCTTAATGGTCTTTGTTTTTTATAATGATCTTGTCCGGATTTTCAGTAAATGAGTTTATTGACTTTGGCGGTTGACAGCAGCAGTGAGATTCTGCATTTGGCTTTGCTTGATGAGGAACAGGCTCTGGTTGAGATAGCATTAGCGCTTGCGCAGCCGCATTCGCAAAATCTGATGACGGCGGTTGACTGGGCTTTGGAGCGGGCGGCGCTCAAGATTGCCCAAATTGACCGTCTGGCCGTCGGCTGTGGCCCCGGGGCTTTCAGCGGCCTGCGGATCGGTATGGCGAGTATGCAGGGACTGGCCCAGGCTCTGGCCAAACCGCTTTATACCTTTATGGCTCATGATCTGATTGCGCGGCAATTTGTTGCGCAAAACAGCCATATCGCGGTTCTGACCGATGCCCGGCGGCGGCAGGTTTACTGGTCTTTGTATTTAAGTGACGGCCTTGATTTAACCCGCCTGAGCCCCGGCCGGGTTGACGCTTGTGTCGAAATGGCGGCCCGGCTGCCGGAAACCGCTATGTTGCTGGCGGGTTCCGGAGTTGATGTTTACCGATCAGAATTAACGGAACTGCTGCCGGACGCAACCTCGCTCGGTCAACCTTACGCGCGGCTGAATCTGGGTTTTCTTGTCAAGATGCCGGTAATCGAAAATCAGGATGAAACTCGGGTCGGCTTGAAAGCGGCCGGGAAAAATCTGGAACCCCTCTATATAAGACCCTCCGACGCTGAAATTAACCGCTTGAAAAAACTGCAAGAGAAAAATGATGGCTGAAAAAAAACGCCTGCTCCAGATCCTTGATTTGATGAAAATGCTGCCTCGCAACAACTGTAAGGAGTGCGGGTTTAAAACCTGTATGGCTTTCGCGACCCATGTTTTACGAGAGGGCACCAAACCGGAACTCTGTCCCTACTGGCAGCCGGAAGATCTGACTTTTGTCAAACAGTCACTTGCCGACCAGGGCGAGGAGACTGCCTATCCCGACCACCTGTTCTCGGCCCGAAAATTTGTTCAGGGCAAGATCAAAGATTATGATTTTGCTCAGGTTGCCGAGCGCATCGGGGCCCGTTTTGAGCCGGGAGCGGCCGGGACGGATGATTGTCTGATTATCAATCTGCTTGAGCGTTTCTATCGCGTGAGCAAAAACGATGTCGAGGCGGTTGACGGCGGCGAGCATGATCTCTGGGATCATGTTCTGCTTTATAATTATGTCGCCGAGAACGGCGGCCGGCCCCTGACCGGCGAATGGGTGCCGATGGAGAGTCTGCCCGGAAGCCTGGCCAAGCGCAAGGCTTTTGTCAAAGGCTGCGAGGCTAAAATCGCCGCCGCCTACACCGGCAAACCCGAGGCGCTTAAGGCCGCGCTTAAAGTTCTGAAAGCCGATTTTTCCGAACTTGACAGCAATGCAGAAGTCGCCGCGGTTTTTTATCCGTTGCCGAAAATTCCTTTCCAGATACTTTTCTGGGACGCCGACCTTGATGACGGGTTTCCGGCCCAGATCAAAGTGCTTTTCGACGAAACCGTACTTGATTATCTTGACATTGAATCACTGGTTTTTCTCGGTGAAAAATGCGCCGAGAGACTTCTGGAGCTACCATGAAAGGCCTGCCGAAAAGATAGAAATACTGCAATGATAAACCGTGAGGAGTGCATTATGCAAAAAAGAAATTTTTTTCTCATTGTATATTAACCGTTCTCATTGTTATCTTTTTTGTAACTATTCAGCCAAATTTTACCCCCCCACCTTCTGGAGGGGGCTGGGGTGGTTTTTCGTAAGCGGTTGCGGAAACGATTCCAGAAAAACTACGCCAAAATTAGCCCGGAAATCAAATTGCGGCTGGAAGCCCTGGGTTACGATATGAGCGATATCGAGTTCCAACAATTCCGGAACAGTTCAAGTGCCGGTTCCAGCAGTATGGATCTTGACTGGGTGCCGGTTTTAAGAAGCACCGGACAGGAACCGGGAATCAGAATGTTTACCCGGAAAATGGTCCTCAAGAAAGATGGCACAATGGTACCCTTGAAACAGTTTATGGAAGATGCCCAGGCCGCAATGGGGCATGTCTATTATAAGGAATTTGGCCTGAGTGCGACGATGTCCGATATGAACATGGTTACCTCGGTTCATCCTGAAGCCTTTTCCACGCCGGAACTGTTAGAGAGAGATGTCGATTTTTCGACCCTCACTCCGGAAGAGATCGCCAGTGTCGGGAAAGTGCTGAAGGTGAAGATGGATGGTATCTCCAGAAACAAGATGTTGACCAAGGTTACCAAAATGCAGGCAAGATGTCGTGAATCGGCCAAAGAGATTGAAAATATGCTGCTGAAAAAATTGCGTCAGGATTTAGAGAAAGCTCCGGCCAACAGCCCGCAGCAAAAACAGATTCAGGCCGATATCCATTATTGGGAAGATATGCTTTGTCGATTTAAAAAGATCGGCATGGAAGAGACTAATGCGGGAACAAATCCCGCAACCCAAAAGAAAGTTTTCGGCCCGCACCCAGGGGCACTTCCGCTGGTCGCAAATAAGTACTCTTATCAGAACATTTTCTGATTATTAAATCTTGTTTTTTGGTGCAGAAAATGACCTGTAAGGTACTAATGCGGGAATAAATCCCGCAACCCAAACAGGGC
>WFRP01000138.1 GCA_015486505.1 Pseudomonadota bacterium
CTTACAGGTTATTTTCTGTCCAAAAAAACAAGATTTAATAATCAGAAAATGTTCTGATAAGAGCACTTATTTGCGGGCCGCAAAGCCTTGTTTGGGTTGCGGGATCTTTCCCGCATTAAATTATCACAATTCCCCGTATAGCTAAAAATTATAACCAGGGAGATTAATATGAACAGTAAATTTCATCTTTACATGGATGAATCAGGTGCTTTTGAAAAGGCCGGTAAGAAAAAAAAGAAAACATTCCCCTTTATTTTCGGCGTTTTGGTTCCGGAAGAAGAGCATACTCGATTGACCGCCGAACTTGCGAGGCTGGCTAAAAGCTTTGGCTTTTCCGGGTTCATACATGCAAGCGATCTTCGTAAACGTAAAAACTTTGCCCGATTTGTTCATATGCAAGTTGAAATCTTAAAACAGTTCAATCAGGTTGTTTCTTTTGCCTGTACTTACAGACAGGATCTGTTTTCTCACTTGCCCGAACAAGTCAATGAGGCTGCCAGTGCCAACCGTTACTTGAATATGGCCCAATCCGTTCTTGAACACCTGCTTTTTCTCCATCCGGATTTTTTTGGCCGGGATCTGGAGTTTGATTTTCATCCTAATAGCCGAATTGCCAAGGTTAATAGTGTCAGCAAACAAAAAATGAAGGAGTTTGAAAACCTGGGCTTTACAAAAATAAAATTCAGGAACCAAAACAAGGATGAGCGATTTTTTAAGGTGTGGAATGATGATGCATTGCGGGTAAGTCTGCACCGTCTCGCGATTGAATATGTCCCTTTTATATCAGGTACAGGCAAACGCAGTTGGAAAAAGGTTGAAACCATTGTTGCTGGCAACAGCCAAAACGCTCTGGTGCATTGGGTTGACAATCTTGCCTGGGTTTATGGCCACGATTATAACGATCTGCGGGAACCTCACAAATTACTTTTACAACAGGTTGATATCGCCATTGACTACGGATTTGAAGAGCGCCGTTATCGTGAATTGGTTCACCTTTATTTGAATCAAGACCTGGCCGCCTTTATGCCGGCACTCTTAAAAGAGTTACCCGGTTTTACCCGGCCATACTATTGGCAAAAACTGGAATTATTGATAAAAATGACTTTGGCGAATCTAAATATTTCCTCTTTCAAACAACTTGAATCGCTGACCCTGGAGTTGGATAATTTTCTCAACAAAAGCCTTGGTAACTGGAGTTTTGCTTTAGATCTACTCGATTTTATGATTGCCGCGGTAAAAAACATAAAGGTTGCCGGAAATTTTGAAAAAAGCGAAAAAGACAAACTGCTTTTCGCACTTTACAGTAACAAGATAAGGCTCCACAATCATCGGGGTGAAGACGGTTTCGCGCTGATGGCATACGACAATATCATAGATCTTGATTATAACTATTTTAATGTTCCTGGGTTACGGGATTGGATAGAGATGGAAAACCGGGTTGCCGTAACCCTGGCCAATCTTTTCGACTTTGCCAATGCCAACAAAAGTCTGGAGCCTATGCTGGCTGCTCTGAACCTATCTCTTAAACCGTTATCCGATCTCTGTGAAGCAACGGTCAGTGATCCTCTGATCGGTAAACTCAAAGGGACTATGGGACAAAACTACGCTTTTCTGGCGCCTTTTGAGGAAGGGTATTTCAAAAAGGCGGAAGCTCTATTTCTCGATGCCGTCAATCAATTTGAACTTGATGACGATCGCCTCCGCCATCTGGTCAACCTGCTTCATCTCTATCTTGACTGGGGTCGGATGGAAAAAGCTGAAGAATATATGGAACTTATAAACTCGACCCCCGGGTTCAAAAAATTTATTGAGCATCCGGATACTGAAACCGCCAAGTATATGCAGTTTGCCCTGTTTGCTTATTTTAAATTTCAGTTTAAAAAGCAAAATTTTCCTCAGACGTTGTCTCGATATAAACTTGCCTCCTTAAAAAAGTGGTTTGGCCCGGCCGTAAATGAACATCCGTTTGAGTTTATCTGCGCAATCCTGGGAAGAATGGCGATGCGTCTTGGTCAGGTCAAAGATGCGGCGGATTATTTTAATTACGCCATCTCAATTCCGACATCAACAAATTTCCAGGAGCAACCCACGCTTCAGCTTATTCGTGGACAAACTCTTACCTGGTGGGCATTAGAAGAGATCAGCTATAATCAAACGGCTGCCGCTGAAAAAATGGGAAAAGTTATAAATCTACTGGAAGAAATGAGTCAGATAGAGGGTCTGGAATCAGTGCTTGAAACAGACTCTAATGGAAATGCGGTCGGGGGCTGGTTTGCCGCCGCCTGGGAAGCTCTGCGGAAGGTTGATTGGCACGATAATTTTGAGGTTGAAGCGGCGGAACTTTTTTTAAGTCGTTTTACTTTCAATTATCATTGATTTGCGGATTTGCGCTTAAAAAAACACCACTCTGCCGTTTATAGTCAGAAAGGTTGTCTGCCACCCTGTGGTCTATTGGAGTAACTTATGAAAAAACACGATTACCGGATAAAAATCCACACCCCGATCTGGACCGGGGATGCCTCCGGCCGGGCGGGGTCGGGCCTTAAGATGAGCGGGGTTGTCGGCGGCCTGCGGCGGGATTTTGCCGCGATGGTGCGCCGCCGGGGCGGCTGGGCCTGCGACTATACCGGCCCCGCTGAACAGCGTTGTAATTTTGAGCAGAGCCGAGATATCTGTCCCGTCTGCGCGGTCTTCGGCTGCACCGGCCTGCAGCGCTCTTTCAAGCTCAAACTTGATCTCGATGCGGTTGCCATCGAAGTTCCCGAAGCCGACCCCTGGAACAGAAATCGTAATCATGACAATCAGGAATATAAGGGGGATCCAGGGAGGTCTTATATCGGTAAATGGCTGGTGACGGTCTTGAACAAGGATAAAGATAAGGATAAAGATAAGGATAAGAAGAACAAGACGAAGATGAAAGATCTGACGCCCCAGGCCGTCCATGACTTTATCCTGAATGAGATCAGAGTCGCCTTTCCCGCGCGTCGGCAGGAGGAAACCTTACTCACCCTGATGCCGTTGGCCCCGTTTCTGGCCCGACGCGGGATTGAGATCGACCAAATTTTTGCCCTGCTGCTCGCGGACAGCGCCCGCTACGGGGGCCTCGGCGCCAAGCTCCATCAGGGTTGGGGGGTATTCTCTCTGCTCGATTCCTGTGACCGGGAGGCGGCCCTTCTCCAGTTCCAAAAGCTGCTGGATTTATTCCCCCGGCCGGGAAACCGGGAAAATCACCCTGAAAACAGCCTGACTTTTAAGGCCGAGTGGCAGCTTGCCAAAAGTAACCTCGGCTTTAACTGGCATAACCAGAAAGAGCCCGAGGGTGACTACCTGGCCACCGGTTTTGCCTTACGCTACCGTCTGCGCCGTTATATAAAATTTTACGAAACCGATTACCGCAATCGGGATGGCCATTCTGCCGATGCTGAAGTGTTACCCGTTGACGGCACCTGGCGGGCCGCCGGCCGCAACTTGCGCGGCGCGGTCGCCAGTTGCCCGTGGAAGGAGTCGATTCCCTTCGTCCAGGGCCTCTTCGGCCGTGACAACGCCACAGAAGACAACAAGTTCACC
>WFRP01000139.1 GCA_015486505.1 Pseudomonadota bacterium
ACGATCACCATTCGTCAGGATTTTACCTCGAAGATGATTAACACCTTAAACGACGGTGCCGACAATCTGACACTGGCCGATATGAACGAAGAAGGGGCCAATATGTTGATGTTGCAGACCCGTCAGGGTTTGGGTACCTCTTCGCTGAGCATGGCTTCACAGGCAGCTCAGTCGGTACTGCGGCTCTTCTAGAAAGCGGTAAAATTTAATTCCGCTTAATGGAGCACACTCAGGAGATTTTCTCCTGAGTGTGTCGCCGTCTGGGACAGGAGGTAAAAGCTATGAATATCAATCCGGTATTAATGGAGAGTGGCGGGCCGCTGCAGACGCGTCGCAGCAGTTGGGTACGTTCTGCCGCCGGATCGGCTGATACGGATCCCGCTAAAGCCGTTCGTGATGGCGTTTCCGGCAAGGATACGCAAGGGCCGGGTTTTGCTTCTGTGGATCAACTGAGTCAAAGTCCTGTGGGCCGGGTGGTGACGCCCGAATGGCAGGAGAAGATTGAGCTGGCGCATGGGGTTCAGGTTGCTGATCGGGCGATGGCGGCAATTGATGAAAAGTTGCAGGCCGCTAAAAGTGATTTAACTCAGATTCATAAAATGTTTCCGCCCTATCCCCATGGCAGTGAAGAAAGGGCTGAGTTCCTGAAAAGTTATAAGTCTCTGCGGGTGCAGATTGACAAACTTACGATCCCGCCGGAAAGTGATACTGCGGCCCGGATCCTGGGGGACACAGATGGTGGGGCTGATCCGCCTGCGGTCGGGCAGTTTCCGGTTAATAGTGGGCCTGATGGCCTGGATTTGCTGCAGCCGGGAAAGCCGGTAGATGATCTTGAAGATGATGAGTTGCCCGCGATTATTAAAGATTTGGGGAGGGCCTCAGGCGTTCTCGCTGAACAGCGAAAAAATCTTGAAAAAAGTGCCGCCAGGGTACTGAATGTTGAAACCGGTGCCGATGCCGCTTTTGTTGATATGAGTAATGAGGTTAAGGAAAATCTTGCCGTAACCGATATCTCAATCAGCCGGCCGGCAACCGGAGTGCATCACGATCTTCCTTTTCTGGGCTAGTATTAAAAGCGGGAAGCCGGGTAATTCAGATGGCATTAAAAATCGCACTTAAACCGGAAGAGCGGGTTGTGATCGCCGGGGCGGTGGTTCGCAATGGTGAGAAGCGGTGTGACCTGATTATCGAAAATCAGGTGCCGATATTAAGAGAGAAAGATATTATGGGTGAGGCTGAGGCCAACACCCCGTGTCGGCGTATCTATTTTATCATCCAGCTTGTCTATTTCGATAGTGAGCAGCAGGAAGAGCATCTAAAAAATTACCGGCGCTTGGTCGAAGACGTGGTTGCCGCCGCGCCAAGTATGACATCGCGTCTGGATATGATTAGTGAATTAGTTGCTGGAGGCAACTATTATAAAGCGTTGCGCGCAGCGCGGGAACTTATTGATTATGAAAGGGAGGTTTTGAACAGTGTCATTAAATCCAATGGAAGCCTATAAGAAGGTCGAGCAGGAAACCCTGTCTGGTGCTGAAGTGGAGGCCGCGGTGCTGATCAAGGCCGCCGATAAACTGGAAGAGTGTCAGAAAAACTGGGATGCGGCGGATCGGGAGAGCCAGCTGGATGAATCGCTGAAATTCAACCAGTTGATCTGGAGTATCTTTCAGAGTGAACTGGCATCTGAGGATAATCCGCTGCCCAAAGATTTGCGCTTGAATTTACTGCGTCTAAGCTCGTTTATTGACGGGCGTTCGCTTGATACTATGGCTTATCCGGCCTCGGAGAAGCTGACGATTCTGATCAATATAAATCGTAATATTGCGGCTGGATTACGAGAGAGACCCAAAGCAGCGTAGCCGCGGTCTGTTCTCTGGTGGAAAACAAAAACCACGATAAACCGTGAACGGCTTTTTTGAGGCTTTCACGGATTTCGTGGTTTCTTTGTCTGTAACGCCAGATCTTTCAGGAAATCGAGAATGCGGCGATTAGTACCTTACAGGTTATTTTCGGTTTGAAAAAACAAGAAAATGTTCTGATAAGAGTACTTATTTGCGACCATCGGAAGTGCCCCTGGGTACGGACCGCAAAGGCTCCGTTTGGGTTGCGGGATATGTTCCCGCATTAGTTTAGCTGCGAGGTCGCTTTCTTGATTCTCTCAGCGTCTTTTCCACGTTCTGCTTTCAGCAGGGTTTTCGCCAGTTCTTCTCCAGCAATGCCGATCATTGCCGTGGTCAGGTCTTGACCGGTAATTTTTTTGAAGGCCTGTTTTCCTTTTTTTACTCCGTCGCGACAACAGACAGCGGCCGCATACATAAACCTTGCGGCGTGGTATTCGGGTTGAGTTTTACTTAGTGTTCGCAATCTTTTTGCGGCCTTTTTCGCCTGCCCCAGATGCAGCTCGTAGAGAGCCCGGTTGAAATAGCTCTCTTTCAAGTTCGGGTCGAGCTCTGAAGCTTGCTCCGCTGCTGCCAGGGCCGCATCTATCTTGCCGCCGGAAAAGAGAGCGGTTCCGAGGTTGAGCCAGGCTTCGGCGTTATTATTGTCGAGTTTCAGGAAGCGTTGCCAAAGATCGATCGCTTCATCAA
Organism: Pseudomonadota bacterium; assembly: GCA_015486505.1. Classification (GTDB taxonomy): domain Bacteria; phylum Desulfobacterota; class Anaeroferrophillalia; order Anaeroferrophillales; family Tharpellaceae; genus Tharpella. Next base: position 2,589 of record WFRP01000139.1, read on the forward strand.
AGCGTCCCAGGATTCCGGCCTGGACGGCGAGTTCACGCAGAGGGATAAGGGCATCGGCCATCTCTTCAAGCTTTTTCAGGCCGAGTTGATAATATTTTTCGCCCTTGGCATCGGCTTTCAACTGGTCAAGTTTGCCGTAATGGTGTACGACAACGGGGCAGGGTTTAGGGGTGATGCCGAGTTTTTCCAGCGCGGGTGAAACCAGTTCGTGAACCGGATAGGAGAAACGGATTTCGGGGTGATTGCTCCAGAGGCGGGTTTTTGTGCTCGGCATCCAGCCGCAGCCCCGCTCCTTGTCGGCGTAGCTGCCGTCGTTTGCCTGCCGGCCGATTATATCGTTGCGATTGATATAATTTCGAGTAAGTATCTGATAGGCAGCGGGTATCGGGGCCGGAGTATTGGTCAAGCGGCGCAGGGTATCATAATCCTTTTCGGCGATAACTTCGTCCGCGTCAAGAATCAAAATCCAGTGACCGGCAGCTTTTTCAAGGGAAAAATTGCGCGCCCGGGCAAAATCATCACACCAGGAAAAATGGAAGATTTTAGCGCCATATCTTTCAGCGATCTCACAGCTGCCATCAGTCGAACCGGTATCAACTATGATAATTTCATCGGCAACCGGCTTGATGCTCGCAAGGCATTTCTCAAGCCAATTTTCTTCATTCTTGATGATCAGGCAGACACTCAGTTTTGGTCGCGGGTTGCTATCGGGTTCCGGGACACCACCGCCGGGGTGTTTGTTTGAGCCTCACCGTTTTTCGTCAAGCATCTCCAGAGCTTTGCTTGCATCCAGATTCCAGGGCTCGATATCCAGTATCAGATTGAAGAAATTACGCGCTTCATCTTCTGAGTTCAGAGCCAGGCAAATGTTGCCGATCATCATCAGGGTTTCAATATCCTTAGGGGCTGTTTTTAGAACCTCATGATAGTGAATCATAGCCGCTTCCGGTTCCTGCTTGACGATAAAGATGAAATCGGCCAGGTTTTTGCGGAAGGTTATATTTTGCGGGGCCAGTGCAACCGCTTTTAGGTAGCAGGCTTCGGCCTGATCCGGTTTTTCCAGCTGGTAGGAGATTACCCCGAGATCGTTGTGGGCTAGGGCGAAATCCGGAAATTGATTCAGAAAGTCTTTTATGATGTTTTCGTTGGCATCGTTGTTCTCCGGATTCAAATCGGCAGCCAGGCTCTGGTAGGTGGTTTCCGGGTCGCCGGGGTTGGCTTTATTGATGTTTAAGTTGAAATTTAGAGAGGCAGCTGGTTGTGAGGGCGGCGATTTCTGATCATCTATAATCCCGCTCAATTTTTTTCTTTCCCCTTTAACGAATTCGTTGCCCGGTTCTATCCGGTCGGCGAGGTCGAGAAAATCACTGGCTTCTTTCTGGAAATGCTGACTCAAATCAGCGCAGATCCGGCCGATTGCCAGGGTGGC
>WFRP01000140.1 GCA_015486505.1 Pseudomonadota bacterium
GGGGGTGGTTTTTCGTAAGCGGTTGCGGAAACGATTTCGTTGTTTTTCGGAAGCGAGCGGGAGCCCATTAGTACCTTACAGGTTATTTTCTGCACCAAAAAACAAGATTTAATAATCAGAAAATGTTCTGATAAGAGTACTTATTTGCGGGCCAAAAAGCCCTGTTTGGGTTGCGGGATATGTTCCCGCATTAGTACCTTACAGGTTATTTTCGGTTTGAAAAAACAAGAAAATGTTCTGATAAGAGTACTTATTTGCGACCATCGGATTGCCCTTGGGTGCGGGCTGAAAAGCCCTGTTTGGGTTGCGGGAGCTGTTCCCGCATTAGCATTGCAACTGTTTAAGCGTAAGCGAGTTTTGCAAGGCGGGCGCAGCGAGCGTAAGGAAAAACAGAAATCTTAACGCCTAGTGGAGAAAAACCGCGCCCGACCCCGGATTCGGCTGAATAGTTACAATAAATAAATATAAAAAATTGCACAACGCACTCAAAAACTCTCACCCAGCCCCGTCAATCGGTCGGCGAATCAGACTGCACCATAAACCACAAGCCGCGCTATATACGATAAAACTCAACACTTGGCAACCTAAATTATTGTATACAATATCCTTTAAAACCGGCAAAAAGATTAAATAAACAGCACAAAAAACCATCCTGAAAAAACAATCAACAATCAACAATAAAAATGGAATCCAGACCTGAAAAAATTGCAGGAAGATTTTACAGAGTTTTGATTGACAAATACCACCAACAATGTATAGTACGGAAAGGAAAAATAAATGCCGCGCCAACCTTTAGTACCTTACAGGTTATTTTCTGCACCAAAAAACAAGATTTAATAATCAGAAAATGTTCTGATAAGAGCACTTATTTGCGGGCCAGTATCTTTCTTTTGGGTTGCGGGGATTGTTCCCGCATTAGTACCTTACAGGTTATTTTCGGTTTGAAAAAACAAGAAAATGTTCTGATAAGAGTACTTATTTGCGGGCCAGTATCTTTCTTTTGGGTTGCGGGATCTGTTCCCGCATTAGTACCTTACAGGTCATTTTCTGCACCAAAAAACAAGATTTAACAGTCAGAAAATGTTATGATAAGAGTACTTATTTGCGCCCAACGGATTGCCCTTGGGGTGCGACCAGCGGATTGCCCCTGGATACGGGCCGAAAAAGCCCGATTGGGTTGCTGGTTTGTTCCCGCATTAGATATCAAATGTCAGTCCCGCCGTTACGGCATAAACAAGCTTTCCGGCGGTTGTAAAAAAGGAAAACGCAATGAAAGTAAGCGAGATAATGAACCCGAAAGTGCTGACTGTAGCCCCGCAGGATCGGGTATGTGATGTGATAGACTTGTTTCTGGAAAAGAATATTACCGGAGCGCCGGTCATTGATCAGGGTAAAATAGCCGGAATTATTTCGCGAAAGGATATCCTGCCGCTGATCACAACTTTTGATCTGGACTGCAGTTCACTTGAACAGATTCGTAGAACCTGCTCCCACTACGTTACTGATCATATGCAAACCGACGTCATCGTCGTCAGCCCGGTCGAGGATGTTGAGAAATGCGCCCTGCTTATGACCGACAACCATATCAACCGCATACCGGTGGTTGAGGGTGAAACTCTGGTCGGTATAATTACTCGGGGCGACATTTTGAAAGCTCTGGCCCTGTGCTGCTGCGGCAACTGACAAAAATACTTTTTCTGTTGTAACTATTCAGCCAAATTTTACCCCACCTTCTGGAGGGGGCGGGGGTGGTTTTTCGTAAGCGGTTGCGGAAACGGTTTCGTTGTTTTGCGGAAGCGAGCGGGAGCCCATTAGTACCTTACAGGTTATTTTCTGTACCAAAAAACAAGATTTAACAGTCAGAAAATGTTCTGATAAGAGTACTTATTTGCGCCCAACGGATTGCCCTTGGGGTGCGACCATCGGATTGCCCTTGGGTGCGGGCTGAAAAGCCCTGTTTGGGTTGCGGGAGCTGTTCCCGCATTAGCATTGCAACTGTATGAGCGTAAGCGAGTTTTGCAAGGCGGGCGCAGCGAGCTTAAAGGAAAAACAGGAATCTTAACGCCTGGCGGAGAAAAACCGCGCCCGACCCCGGATTCGGCTGAATAATTACTTTCTGTTTTTGTTTTTTCGAACGTGGCAAACAACCGGCAGCCATCACATCCCGCTGCTGCCGAAAAAACTGTTATAAGCCAGTTTCTGCAGGGCTTCAACGCTGCCCAGGGCTCGCTTGATTTCTTCCTGAGCCTCCGGTTTCAGCGAGTTCGGATCGAGATAATAATCATATTTGCGCCCGGAAACAATGGCCTCAACCTGGGATATCATTTTGGCATTCGCCAATACCCGATAAGCGTCCTGCAGGTCACACGAAAGTTCAGCATCGAAGTGGCCCTGCAACTCTAAACGCCTGATCCGGGCAACGGTATTGGTTTCCGCATAACCATATTTCAAGGCAAAAACCCGGGCCGTCATAATTAAAGGGGCCCAGCCGTAGAGTTTAATATTAAACTTACCCTTATGCTCACCACTTTTTTCGAGACGAAAGTTCTTAAACATTGTCAGGGCGACACTTGACATCACCGCGCTTCTCGCCATAACCAGCAAAGCCCCGAAATTGTCATTGATCATTTTATGCACTTTATCTATCAGTCTCCGACTGATTTTTTCAGAGCCGGCGCAGAAAGAAATATCCATAAGGATGATGACGCGCAGCAGATTATTCTGGCTCTGATCATGAAAAATGTACTCCATTTTTCGATTCCAGTCGCCAAGCGAACCGCGCCAATCCGGATTAGAAGGCATAATATTACCGGAACAGAGCGCAAACCCCACCTGATCCAGAGCGCTAACCACCTCAGAGGCAAAACATTCAAAATAAGCGTCAATCTCCGGCACACCATCAACCTTATAAACCAGAGCGTTATCCTGATCGGTAAAGAATGTCTGTTCCCGACGGCCGTCACTACCCATATTAAACCATGAAAATTCACAGGGTTGCGGTGCTAACTTTTCAGCGACCAGCTCGACGACTCTTGCGGTTAAAGCATGTCTGAAATCGGTTATCAGAGCATGGATTTCCATAACTCCAACCCCTTTCAGATAAAGTTCAACCGCAACCACATTCAGCCGCCGATGCAATTTGGTCAATTCGCCCAGACTTGAAGTTAAACCGATCTTTGCCACCAGTTTATCTATCTGGGCCTGCCGCATTTTAAGATAAGTACGGCGTTCATCCAGTATTGACCAGCCCAGATCAAGGGCTTCGAGATGCGCGTCAAAATTCGGGAAAAAGCGGTAATCGTCACCGATCTTTATAATCTTGCTGAGACGGGCAAGATCATCAGCAACCCCACTCTGATACTGACGATAAAGCTGACTGAAATCGGCTGAATTGTAATCGGTAGGCATACTGTGCAACCCTGATCCGGACAGATCGTGACGAGATTAACTATCGCTGATTATGCATTGCATCATAGACAATCAGCAGCAAAAAATCTACAAAAAAGAGGGGGCACAGATTGCGGCCCCCTCTTTTTTTGGCATAACCCCTTGATCAATAAGAGTAATTAATCAAATTCAATACCATGCACCTGCTCGCAGAGGAACTTGCGAATTTCTTTTGACGGCGGCGGTGTCATTGACGAGACAATAATATTTGTCAATAAAGCAACCGGCATCAGAATCAGGGAAGAGGAAGTAAACGGGATTAACTGTGCCAGCCAGTGACTGTTGCCTTTACCCCAGAAGAAGAAGAAGGCAGTCAGGAAGAGGCCGACCAGCATACCGGCAATACAACCCTGTTTATTGGAACGACTCCACCAAACACCCAGCAGGAAGGTCGGGAAAATGGTGTTCCCGGCAATCGCGAAGGCCATCGCCACGATCTGCGCGATCAGAGCGAAAGGTTTAAGAGCGAAGATAACGACGATTAAGCCGAGCCCGAAAACCGCAACTTTGGAAATCATCATCCGCGCATTTTCTGAAGCGTTGGGGTTAACGATACGATAGTAGATATCGTGGGATACGGCCCCGCCGGCAGCCAGGAGCAAGCCGGAAACGGTCGAGAAAGCGGCACTGATCGCACCCGCAGCCAGATACCCGCAGAACCACTGGGGCAGACCCGCATTCTCAGCGGCGGTAACAACGATAGCATCAGCCAGAGCTTTAACCGGCTGCACACCGGCAATAGCATTCTGTACCCGTGCGAAAGCCGCATAGGCCGGAGAACTCCAGTAGAGCAATCCGATAAAAAAGAGACCCCAGACCACCGACCAGCGGGCATCACGGGTATTCGGAACAACGTAGAAACGGGAAAGAACGTGGGGCAGACCGGCAGTACCGACCATCAGGGTGAAACAAAGCGCAATCCACTTATAAGTAGAAGCCACACCCCAGGGCTGAACATATTTGAGGTTGTTGGGATCGGAAGCAAATTTATGCCCTAAATCCCAAACCGCCGAGCCATAACCAATCTCGGGAATGAGATAGAAATAACCCATTTTTTTCGCGATAAAAATCAGCGGGAAAATAAACGCGGTAATAATAATACAGTACTGAAACTGCATGTTCTTGGTCGCACCGAGCATACCGGCGATGATGATGTAGGCCAGAACAACCGCCGTACCGACAATAACCGAGGTCGCGTAAGGCATACCGAACACCCATTCGAACATCATCGCGATCCCTTTATACTGACCGATGGCATAGGTCAAAGAGATAATGATAGCGGTTAACGCGGCAATCAGACGAGCGCCCTGAGATTCAAAGCGGTCACCGATAAAGTCAGCTGCAGTATATTTACCGAAACGCCGAATCTGGCCGGCCATCAGAACCAGCAACATTACATAACCGCCGGTCCAACCGATAACATAGGCCAGAGCAAAATAACCTTTCAAATAGAGCAACCCGGCCATACCGAGAAAACTCGCGGCACTCATCCAGTTACTGGCGATTGCCGCCCCGGCGCCGACCCGGCCGATGCCCCGACCGGCTGCCCAATAGTCATCCTGGTCTTTAGCCTTATGACCAACCCCGATACCGATAAATGCGATAAGTACGACAACCAGAATAATCGCTGGTCCTAACTTAAAACTATGATCCATTACATAACTCCTTATCATTCAACTCGGACTCCGCCCCCGGTTTCCTCACCGGCGGAAGACCCGAAATATTATTTGATAAACATTTCTCCATATCAAAGAAAAGTCACCTTTAAACGTCGCCTTTACCCATACGATCTTCAAGACCATCAATCATGATATTGAACCAGATACAAAGCAGAATAAAAAGAATGATAAGAAACTGCCCGGTGAACCAGTAATGAAACGGGAATCCCAGAAAATTCATATCAGTCAGGAAGCTTTCCCCCTGAGGATTACGCTCAACAATTTTCAGAAGAATCTGAAAACCGTAAACCGCGATTGCCCAGATTGCCAGGATCATATAGATATAGGTCACCTCGGTTTTCTGGAATTCACCATTCGGTTTAAAAATGTTAATATGATAACGATCTTCACTCATTATTTACTCCTCCCTAAAAAATTAATTTCTCTTTAACTTCAGAACTTTAGTACAGAGCCACAATCACTGTAATAAAATAAAAGATATCGAGATAAACAGACTGTGAGAACCAACCAAGTTCCGAACACCAAGGAAATCTCAAACCGGATTTTAATTACGCGTATGTCCCCTTAAATCCTCACCTCCTTCATGAGACAAATCCAGTCACCGGCAAAACTGCAAATTCTAAAAATACTAATTTGAGTACTACTAAAACATCGTGATTATAAAGTCAAGAAAAAAACATCATTTTAATTTTGGGGCCGTAACAAAAAAGTCTGCTGCAGCAAAAATCATATAAAATATTGTGTACGCAAAGCTAATACCCGCAAATTCAATATGTTATCCAACATCACCCCTACTGACAACGAGCATATTAAGTGAACTGTAACCGTTTTCATTTGCCGAATCTATGGCTTTCCAACTCGCGGAGGAGTCACCGTAATGGTGACTTTTATCACAACCCCTACAAGCAAATAAAACAGTGGGTTTGTGTTCGCCAGTCAACTGTCAAGCGTAAACCTGGAGCAGGTTTTCAATCTGAAGAAATGCATAAATTAAGCTGATAACCGCTTTATAGTTGATAGAACAAACAAAGATGTGTATACTTGATTTACCAACCTATAGATCAGCCGCACATTTGACAACGGCATCGTTTCCTCCAAGTGCGATAAAAAGCACAGAAAACCGGGATCCGCAAATGGCCTCACACGAATCAAACAACCGCATCGGCGAACTCCTGCTTAAGGCCCAAATCATCAACAAGGAACAACTCGCCCAGGCCCAGGCTGAGCTGAAAATCAATCCCGGCCGCCTGGGCTCAACGCTGGTGCGCCTCGGTTTCATCAGCAACGAAGAACTGACCAATTTTTTAAGTGTGCAATTCGGCATCCCGGCAATAAACCTGCAGGATTTCTCCGTTCCGGCCGAAGTCATTGAGCTTATCTCCAGCGATCTGGCCAACAAACACCATATCATCCCAATCAACCGGATTGGTTCCACCTTAATCATTGCCACCTGCGACCCGACCGATCTTTCCGCAATCGACGACATAAAATTTATCACCGGCTACAATGTCGAGACCACCGTCGCTTCTGAAGCTTCCATTAAGGAAGCAATTGACAAATTTTACGACTCATCCTCAATGCTGGATGACATCATTTCCGAATTTGACGATTCCGAATTTGAAGTAGTCCAAGACGAGGATGAAACCGACGCCGCCACCCTGCAGAAAGAAACCGAAGATGCCCCGGTTATTCGCCTGGTCAACAAGATTATGGTTGACTCAATCCGCCGGGGTGCCAGCGATATCCATGTCGAACCGTATGAAAAGTTCTTTCGCGTACGCTATCGTATCGACGGAGTGCTCTATGAAATCATGAAACCGCCGATGAAGCTCAAAAACGCGATCACCTCCCGCATCAAAATCATGTCGGAACTTAACATTGCCGAACGGCGTCTGCCGCAGGACGGCCGCATCAAAATGAAACTCGGCAAAGATAAATCAATGGACATGCGGGTTTCGGTGCTGCCGACTCTGTTCGGCGAAAAGATAGTTATGCGCCTGCTGGACCAATCCAACCTCCAGCTTGACATGACCAAACTCGGCCTCGAGCCCCGGGCTTTAGAGCTTGTCGATGATGCCATCCGCCAACCCTACGGCCTGATCCTGGTCACCGGCCCGACCGGCAGCGGTAAAACCACCACGCTTTATTCGGCCTTAAGCGAACTCAATAAAACCTCCGACAACATCATGACTGCCGAAGATCCGGTTGAATTCAACCTGCCGGGTGTCAATCAGGTGCAGATTCATGACTCCATCGGCTTAACCTTCGCCGCCGCCCTGCGCTCATTTCTGCGCCAGGATCCGGATATCATTCTGGTCGGTGAAATGCGCGATCTTGAAACCGCCGAAATCAGTATCAAAGCCTCGCTCACCGGCCACCTGGTCCTCTCCACCCTGCACACCAATGATGCACCGAGCAGCGTTACCCGATTGATAAATATGGGAGTCGAACCCTTCCTGATTGTTTCATCGGTAAACGTCATAATTGCCCAGCGACTGGCCCGCAAGGTCTGTCAGAAGTGCTGCGTCAGAGAGGAAATCCCCGTTAATGCCCTGATCCAGAGCGGTATGGATCCGGAAGTCGCGGAAAAGACTGTATGTCTCAAAGGCGAAGGCTGCGAAGAGTGCAACCGCACCGGCTACAAAGGCCGGATCGCCCTCTACGAAGTTATGACCTTCAGCGAAGCCGTCAAAGCCGCCATTTTAAACGGGGCCAACACTATGGAACTTAAAAAAATAGCCATTGATAACGGCATGAAAACTTTACGCCGGAGCGGCTTCAATAAACTTATCGAAGGCACAACCAGTTTTCAGGAAGTGTTAAGAGTAACCGCCAAAGATTGACGGCGGCGTAAAAAATAAAACAACCACCAACCCAGCGGAGTAAATCAATATGGCAAGTCTACACGAACTCCTTAAAGTTATGATTGACAACGGCGCCTCCGACCTCCACCTGACGGTTGCCAGCCCACCTCAAATCCGCATCGACGGCATCCTTAAGCCCCTGGATCTACCGGCCCTGAATACCAATGAAACCAAGCAAATGTGCTACAGTGTCCTGACCGACAGCCAGAAACACCGCTTCGAAAAAGATAATGAGCTTGACCTTTCTTTCGGACTTAAGGGGGTCAGTCGTTTCCGGGCCAACATCTTCATTCAACGCGGTACGGTTGCCGGTGCCTTTCGCGCCATTCCCTACGAAGTTCGACCTTTTTCTGAACTCGGCCTGCCCGCGGTCGTCCAGGAATTAATGCGCAAACCCAGCGGTCTAATCCTGGTAACCGGGCCAACCGGCAGCGGCAAAAGTACGACTCTGGCCTCGATGATTGATCAGGTCAACGAAGAACGACATGAACATATCATCACGATCGAAGATCCGATCGAATTTATCCACTCCCACAAAAACTGCATTGTCAACCAGCGTGAAGTCAAAGCGGACACTGAAGACTTCAGCAAGGCTTTACGTTATATCCTGCGTCAGGACCCGGATGTCGTTCTGGTCGGTGAGTTACGCGATCTTGAAACCGTGGCCTCAAGTCTGACCGTGGCCGAGACCGGACATCTGACCCTGGCGACCCTGCACACAAATTCCTGCGCCCAGACCATCAACCGGATCATCGATATTTTCCCCTCGCATCAGCAGCCGCAAATCCGTTCGCAGCTCTCTTTCGTTCTCCAGGCGGTTATTTCACAACAGCTTATACCGCATCGCAGCGGTCATGGTCGGGTTCTTGCATTAGAGCTTATGGTACCGAATGCGGCCATCCGCAATCTGATCCGTGAAGATAAAATTCACCAGATATACTCACAAATGCAGGTCGGCCAGAGCCGCTTCTCGATGCAGACGATGAATCAATCCCTGGCAACACTCTATCAGGCCGGCAAAATCAGCCTTGATGACGCGTTCGCGAAAAGTAACGACTTGATGGAACTTAAACAGATGCTGGGTCAGACGCTTTAAGACGCCTTAACCGCGTGCAACCTCACAGGAAAAATTATGGATACATACAAATGGCAGGGCAAGGATCGACAGGGCAAAAAAGTCAAAGGTGAAACCGAAGCCCTCTCTGAAAGTGTTGTCACTTTGAGTCTGCGCAAAAAAGGGATTACCAATGTCAAGGTCAAAAAGAAACCTAAAGATATCGAAATCAATCTCCCCTTTTTAAAAGCCAGGGTTCCGGAAAAAGACATCGTCGTTTTTACCCGTCAGTTTTCAACCATGATCAATGCCGGGCTGCCGATCATTCAATGCCTTGAAATCCAGTCCAACCAGCAGGAAAACAAGGAGTTCAAAAAGATTCTGACCACCATCAAGGAAGCCGTCGAAACCGGCGAGACCCTGGCTGACGCGTTAAGAAAACACCCAACCGCCTTTGACACACTCTACTGCAATATGGTCGAAGCCGGTGAAACCGGCGGCGCCCTGGATATCATCCTGGGCCGCCTGGCCTTCTTCATGGAAAAGAATATGAAGCTCAAAAAAAAGGTCAAAGGGGCCCTGGTCTACCCGGCATCTGTCCTTACGGTCGCGGTAATCGTGGTTGCCATCATGATGATTTTCGTCATCCCCTCATTTCAAAAAATGTTTTCCGGCTTCGGTGCCGATCTGCCCCTCCTGACCCAGATAATTGTCAACATCAGCGCCTTTATGCGGAGTAATGTAATTTTCATTATGGCCGCCCTCTTTATCGTCAGTTTTTCCCTCAAGAAGGCCTATAAAAAAAGCGATAAAGTCCATCATTTTTTCGATAATATGTTTCTGAAAATGCCGATCTTCGGCATGCTTCTGCGCAAAGTCGCGGTGGCCAAGTTCACCCGCACTCTGGGAACTATGATCTCCAGCGGCGTACCGATCCTGACCTCCCTGGACATTGTCGCCCGCACCGCCGGCAATGTTGTCATTGAAAAGGCGATTCTCGCCACCCGCGAGAGTATCAGTCAGGGGAAAACCATCGCTGAGCCGTTAATGGAAAGCGGCATATTTCCTTCAATGGTCGTCCAGATGATCGCGGTCGGAGAATCCACCGGCGCCCTGGATCAGATGCTCAACAAGATTGCCGATTTCTATGATGATGAGGTCGACACCGCGGTCAGCGCGATCACCTCGCTGATCGAACCGTTATTGATGGTTTTCCTGGGCGGCATCCTCGGCACCATGATTGTCGGCATGTACCTGCCGATCTTCAAGATGGGTGAAGTCGTTCATTAAAAGACCGGCCGGGAGATCGCAAAAACCAGATGACCACCAGCAATTTCCACAGCCCGCTTAAAAATCTCCTGGCGTTTCGTCTGTTTCTGGTCACCCTCCTGCTCGGGGCCCTGATTCTTTTTGAGTTCATCTGGCCCCAAAAAGCGGACAACCCCGTACCGGTGCCGCTATACAGTTTTGTCATTTTAACCTACCTGCTCAACATCCTCTATCTTCTCATCCTGCCTAAAATTGTCCGGGTCGGCCGGTTTATCCAGCAGCAACTGCTGATTGACGCCACCCTGATCGCCGGGCTCCTCTATCTGACCGGCGGCTTCTACAGCGTCTTCTTCCCGCTTTTTTATTTTATAATTCTGGGCGGAACCATCTACCTTAAACGACAGCACACAATCACCCTGCTTTTTTACTGTACATTCCTCTACCTCCTGCTGATCTTTGCCCATACATACAACCCGCTGCAAAATTTCCTGCCCTTGCCGGAACTGGTCAGCAGCAACCGCGAGGTTGTGTCGCAGATTTTTTTCAATTTGGCTCCGTTTTACCTGACGGCTTTTATCCTCCGTTTCATCGCCCAAGAACGGCTTGACATCCACAATCGTCTCCAGGAAGCCACCCGCAATCTTAAGGAAACCAAGGATTTAAACAAACATATTATCGCTTCAATCGACAGCGGTCTGATCACCACCAACCGCGAGCTTATGATAAACTCAATCAACCTGGCCGGCGTCACCATCCTCGGTCTGGATAAAGACAAAATCTTCAACCGGGCCCTGCAATCAGTTATCCCAAACCTGCAACCGGACAAAATAAGAGTAGGACGCCGGCGCCAGGAAATCGATTACGAAACACCCGCGCACAAACATCTGGTTCTGGGTTTTTCTTTCGCGCCGTTAATGAAAAGCCAGCATCACAATATCGGCTGGATTCTGATTTTTCAGGATTTGACCGAATTGAAAAAAATTGAACACCGCCTCCAGGAGGCCCGCAAGATGGCGGCCATCGGCCGGCTCTCAGCCGGAATCGCGCATGAGATCAGAAATCCTCTGGCCTCTATCAGCGGTTCAATAGAACTTCTGGCCCAGGAAATCCGGTTTAAAGATGAAACCCAGCAACGACTGTTGCAAATTGTTTTAAAAGAGAGTAGCAGATTAAATCATCTCATAAGTGATTTTCTCGGATTCTCCCGGATTGAAGGCAAAGAACAGTCGCAAACCAATATCATAGCCCTGCTTCAGGATCTGGTTTTTCTTTTTCGTTCTCAATGCCCCAACACCACTTTCACTGAAAAATACCACGATAATGAATTCATCATCAAAGCCAATCCGGAGCAGCTCGAACAGATTTTCTGGAATCTTATCCAGAATTCCCTGGAAGCAATGACCAACTCCGGTACAATAACGATCACAAGTTTTCTTGAAAAAGATAGCCCCGCGAAAACGGAAATCACAATTGTTATTTGCGATAACGGCCCCGGAATTAAAAAAGAAATTACGGAAAAGATTTTTGAACCGTTTTTCACGACAAAAAATTCCGGAACCGGTCTCGGCCTCTATATCACCTTCAAGTTGACTCAGATAAACAATGGCGTTATTACTCTTGAAAACCGAAAAGACAATCATACCGGCACCTGCGCCCACGTCACTTTTCCCCAGGCACCCCGGGATAAACAACCGCCACCGCTAACCCAGAAAATGGAACCGAAAGATGAAAACCGCCCCCCGGAATGACAATCACCGCAAACTCCACATCATGGTTGTCGATGATGAACAGAGTATGTGTGAATTCCTGGAGATCATTCTCCTGCGCAATAATTATCAGGTAAGCTGCTTCACTGATGCCTTTGCCGCGGTCAGCAGCCTTGAAACCACAAGTTACGATCTTGTTATCACTGACCTTAAAATGCCGGGGCTAAGCGGACTGGAGATGCTGCGGACCATCAAAAAAAAGAGCCCGACCACGGAAACGATAATGGTCACGGCTTTCGCTTCAACAACTTCGGTAATTGAAGCTATGAAAAACGGGGCTTTCGACTATATCAACAAACCTTTCAAGGTTGATGAGATTCTTTTAACGATTGAAAAGGCCCTGAAAAACTCCCAGTTGCAACGTGAAAACCTCAGGCTGCGCCAGGAGCTTGAACAACGTTTCGGTTTTGACAACCTGATCGGCAAAAGTCCGGCGATGATGGCAATCTATGAAATCATCAAGCAGGTCGCCCCGACCAAAACCAACGTCCTGATCTGCGGCGAATCCGGCACCGGCAAGGAGTTGGTAGCCCGGGCCATCCATTTCTCCGGCCCGAACCAGGATAAACCCTTTATCACCGTAAACTGCGCCGCCATCCCGGAGCACCTCCTGGAGAGTGAACTTTTCGGCCACACCAAAGGGGCCTTTACCGGGGCGACCAGTCATACTGAAGGTTATCTTGAGGCCGCTGACGGCGGCACCCTGTTTCTGGATGAAATCGGCGAGATTCCACCGGCGCTTCAGGTTAAAGTCTTGCGGGTAATTCAGGAGAAACGCTTCCAGAAAGTCGGCAGCCCCAAAGAGATCAGCATCAACCTGCAATTTATTGCCGCGACCAACCGCGACTTGCAGGCCGCCGTTGAAAGCGGAGAATTCCGCCGGGATCTTTTCTACCGCCTCAACGTTATCCGCATCGACCTGCCGCCCTTACGCCGGCGGCAGGAAGATATCCCGCTCCTGCTCCGACATTTCCTGCAAAAATACAATCTCGAATATAAACGTGATTTTGACGGCTTCAGCCAGGAAGCCACCCGGGCGTTGATCGACTACGATTACCCCGGCAACATTCGGGAGTTGGAAAACATTATCGAACGCTGTATCGTACTTGAAACCGACGAAAAAATCATCTCGACAACCACCCTGCCGCCAATGCTGCAGCAGAAAAAACCGGACGCGCTGGCCCCATCCACCCTGCCGGCCGACGGTCTCAACCTGGAGGAAGTTGTAGCTCAACTGGAATCCGACCTCATCAAACAGGCGCTGCAGAGATGCCGGGGCAACAAAACCCAGGCCGCCAAACTTTTAGGCTTAAGTTTTCGCTCTATGCGTTACCGTCTGGATAAATACGGATTAAAATAAGAAAACTATTCAGTTAACAGCGGTTGCCGAAGATATGAGTGTTTTTCATCTCGAAAAATTGTTTAACCCGCAGGTTATTGCCGTAGCCGGCAGTCCGGACCCGGGTGAAGTCGACATAAAATTAAATGATCTGTTAAAAAACCTCCACACCACAGCCCGCCCTCGAACCGTATATATTGTCGGTATAAAACAAAAAAATCCCCAGAACGGTTTTAATTATAAAAGTTCCATATCTGAGATCCACGAAGATATAGACCTGCTTTTTCTAACCTGCCCGTTAGTTGAACTGCCGAACTTCTTCAGGCGAGCCATCCTGAAAAAAACCGCGGTTATTGCCATCAATAAAAATATCGCGTCAAGCCGGGACCGTCAGATCCTGGATCAAATCAGCAGCAGCGCCCGTGAAGAGAATACCCGGATTATCGGTGTAAATTCCAGCGGGATTATCAGCCCGCAGATCCGGCTCAACATCTCCACGCACCCGCAGTTGCCGGCCGCCGGCAAAATCGCCTTCTTCTCGCAAAGCGGAGCGGTTTCCGGCACCATTCTCGGGTTCGCCCGGGAACTTGATATCGGCTTCAGCCACATTGCCAGCATCGGTTCATTGCTCGACATTGACTTTGGTGATATGATCGATTTTGTCGGCAACGACCCCGAAGTCGAAGCTATTCTGCTCTATCTTGAAAACATCAGAAATGTAAAAAAATTCATCAGCGCCTGCCGTTCCGTCTCGCGGATCAAGCCGATAATTGTCTTAAAAAGCGGCCGACACCCGCGGATTCACGAAATAATGCAACGCCGGGTTTTTGCCAAAATCGGCGCGGGCCCGGTTTATGAGAGCGCCTTTCGCCGCGCCGGCATCGTCTCCGTCAACAATCTTAAAGAACTCCTTTTGGCCGGACGCTCACTCTCACGCCGCAATATCCCGACCGGTGACCGGCTCGGCATCATTACCAACTCCGGCGGACTTGCCATATACACAACCGACAATCTGCTTTTCAACCGAATTGAACCGACTCCGTTATCCAAAAAATTAATCAGTAAGTTGCGCCAGATCATCCCGCACAAACTGGTGCAGAATCCGATTGACGTCGGCGGCAGCAGCAGCACCGAAGTTTTTGCCGAAGTTATCAAAGCCTGCCTGCAAAGCCGTGAATTTGACGCCCTGATTATCCTGGCCGCCGCCCATCAAACCCTGGAGCCGCATCGGCTTATCAAGCTTGTGCAAAAGGATTTGGAGTCCAATTTCTGCGCTATTACTTACGCCTGGATCAACGCCGGCGCCAAAGACCGCCGCAGCGCCATCCCTCTGGCTCGAAAAGGGGTTTATGTCTATTTCAGTGTTCCCGCGGCTTTAAATGCCTATATCTACAGCCGGCGTTACCGCCACAAACTGAATCAGCTGACCGCGTTAACTCCCCGCTTCCAGCAGGATTATAAAATCCAACATTTTAATACCGGTGAATTTCTCGCGCCCTATCGTAAAGATGAAACCTGCCGACTGCCCGATACTCCCGCCCGGAAACTACTTCAGGCTTACGGCTTGAAGCCGATCTACTCAAACAGTAACAACTTACGGGAAAAGAGACTGCTGTTAAGGGTCGGCACCGCCACCGACATTGAATTCGGCCCCTATATCTATCTTGCTTTAGACGGAATCGCGGCGGAAATTGAGCCGGGCCGCTCAATTATGCTGCCGCCTTTAAATCCATTTCTCGCTCAGGTAATGATCTCCCGTTCAGCGGTGGCCAAAGCTTTGCAGAAACGCGGCCCGAAATTAAGCGAAGCCCTGGCCATCATCCTGTTACGACTGGCGGCCATAATTACCGACAGCGCCGATATTGAGAGCATTGAACTCTTTATCCAGGAAAACCGGACGGAAAATTTCGACCTTGAAATCGGCTCTATCCAGACCAAAAGAAGTGAAACAGAGGCCCCCAGACACCTGGTAATCGCCCCCTACCCCAGTGAATATGAGTTTTACGATCAGCTTAAAGACGGCCGTAAAGTCCTGATTCGTCCGATTCGACCCGAGGATGAGGATCTGCACCATGAACTTTTCCAATCACTCTCACGCCAGACCAACTATTTCCGGTTTTTCAGCTACCGCCGTCACTTAACCCATGAACAGGCGGCCCGTTTCACCCAGATTGATTACGACCGGGAAATGGCGATTATCGCTTTAATTGAAGATAACGGTCGGAAACGTTCAATCGGGGTCAACCGGCTCACTTATCAGGCACGCAGCGATCAACATGAATTTGCGATTGTGGTTGCGGATAAGTTCCAGGGCAGCGGAGTCGGGGCGCTGCTGATGAAACGCCTGCTCGAAATCGCCCGCGACCGGCAAATCAAACAAATTATCGGCACAGTTTTATCCGAAAATCTGAAAATGATTAATTTCTGCCGGCGTTTCGGTTTTGAGGTCGCGGAGCAGGAGGGCGGCAGTATCACATTTCGCCTGACTCTTTCAGACTGACGACAAAAGATTCAGCGACAATCAGATGATCCAGCAGGCGGATGCCTAAAGTGGCCGCCGCTTTCTGCAAATCACAGGTTATGCGGATATCTTCCGCTGAAGGCGTGCGGCTGCCGCCGGGATGATTATGGGCGACCAGGATCGCCGCCGCCCTGAATTTAAGCGCCTGGTTTAAAACCTCACGCGGATAAACCACACTCATATCGACCGTGCCCCGATGAATAATCTTGCTTTGAATCAAACGGTGGCGGTTATCGAGAAAAAGGACCAGGAACTGCTCCTCCGGCAAACCTTCAAGCCGGGCCCGGCACAAATCCGCGATCTGCTCCGGTGAGGTCACCGTCTGCCGTTCGCTGTCGGGAGCCTCCATATAAAGTATCAGCAGTTCACGACACAACTTCAGCAGCAGGGCCGAATGCCGGCCGAGGCCGTCAATTTCCTGTAACCGGTCTGCGGGAGCGTCAAGCACCCGTTTCAAAGTTCCGAAATCGCGCAGCAAACGCTTGGCCAGGGGCTTGACATCACGGCGGGGAATCGCGTAACCTAAAAGCAACTCCAGAACCTCATAATCCTGCAATCCGTCAAGACCGTGCGTTGCGAACCTTGATTTCAGACGTTGACGATGCCCCTGATAATCCGGGTTTTCAGTATTATTATTTTTTGGCGCCATATTTTTTCACAGATAAAATGTTTCACCAAAATTGGGGGTTGATTTTTTATCGATTAGCCCCTAAATTACCCCGGCGAGGTTAGTACCTTACAGGTTATTTTCTGTACCAAAAAACAAGATTTAATAATCAGAAAATGTTCTGATAAGAGTACTTATTTGCGACCGTCGGAAGTGCCCTTGGGTACGGGCCGAAAAGCCCGGATTGGGTTGCGGGATATGTTCCCGCATTAGCTCTTTTTCCCCTTAATCATAAGGAATTTTAACTATGAAAATTGCAATTTCAGGTAAAGGCGGGGTCGGCAAAACCACCCTTGCCGGCACCCTGGCCCGGGTTATCGCGGACACCGGGCATAAAGTTTTGGCTATCGATGCCGACCCTGATGCCAATTTGGGCTCAGCCCTGGGTTTCAGCCTGGAAGAGGTTGAAAAAATCACCCCAATCGCGGAAATGACTGATTTCATTCAGGAACGAACCGGTTCAAAAAAAGGCACCTATGGGGGGATGTTCAAACTCAACCCCAAAGTTGATGATATCCCTGAGCGTTTCAGCCTGAGCCGGGACAACCTGAAGCTTCTGGTTATGGGAACCATCCCGGAGGGCGGCGGCGGCTGTTACTGCCCGGAGAGTGTTATTTTAAAGTTTCTGCTCCGGCACATATTACTGCAGCGTGATGAAAGTATCATTCTTGATATGGAGGCCGGCCTTGAACATTTAGGACGCGGCGCGACCCGGGGAATCGACGCTTTTATTGTTGTCGTTGAACCAGGCTCAAGAAGTTTGAAAACCGCGCGGCAGATCAAAAAGCTGGCCGCCGATTTAGGTGTCAACCAGGTCTATATTGTCGGTAACAAGATCAATGCCGCAAAAGATAAAGATTTTATCACTGAAAACCTTGAAGGCCTGAAAGTTTTGGGTTTTTTGGATTATGATCAGGAGATCGTCACGGCCGACCGCAATGATCAGGCGCCTTTTGAAGTCAACCGGAAAATGGTCGAAAATGTCAAGACAATCTATGCTAATCTACAAAATGAACTTAAGCTGAACCAAGCTGAAAGTCACTAATCCGGGAACAAATCCCGCGACCCAAACGAGCCTTCCCGGCCCGTACCCAGGGGCACTTCCGACGGTCGCAAATAAGTACTCTTATCAGAACATTTTCTGATTATTAAATCTTGTTTTTTGGTGCAGAAAATAACCTGTAAGGTACTAATGCGGGAACAAACCCGCAACCCAAATGGAGCCTTGCGGCCCGCAAATAAGTACTCTTATCAGAACATTTTCTGATTATTAAATCTTGTTTTTTGGTGCAGAAAATAACCTGTAAGGTACTAAATCCGGGTTAATCCGTATCCATTTGTGGCTTATGTTTGTAACTTCAGGTAGTTGTAGACCGCTGCCTGAAAGTTACTCAGTTCTTTTGCCGCTGACACTCGCGGCTGCAGAA
Source organism: Pseudomonadota bacterium (assembly GCA_015486505.1). Taxonomy (GTDB): domain Bacteria; phylum Desulfobacterota; class Anaeroferrophillalia; order Anaeroferrophillales; family Tharpellaceae; genus Tharpella. The sequence goes on from WFRP01000140.1 coordinate 18,034, forward strand.
ATATCCGCCCGGATTGCGCCAACCGCCGGGCACGGCCTCGTGTTCCGGCACATAGAGCCCGCAACGGATACATTTCACCATTTTTTCCCCGCCGGCAGCTTTTGGGGCGGGCTCCGCCGCACCCGGAGCCGGCGGTCGCCCCTGAAACAGCCGCAGCAGCAGAAAAATAACCCCTATCCACAATATTAATCTGAACACCTAATCAACCTCGCTTTGTTCCTGATTTTCCGGACGGACAGCAGACGGTTTAGCGCTATCCATCATATTCAATAATTTCCCCGGCACTTTTAAAATTCTAATCGGAGTTTTGAAAATCCTCTCCACCATACCGGTCAATTTTTTCCCCATACCGGCCACCACCTGGGTCCGGATCTGCAAATCGGAAAACGGGCCTTTTACCGTCACCGGCAGCACAACAAAAGTTTTTTTCTCACCGGTCATAATATAGCCGAGTAAAGGAATTGAAGCAATAACTTTACCGACCGTCTGCAAGGGCTGCACCCCGAATTCAAGGTCAACGGTATCATCAAGCAGATTAATCGTGCCGTTGCCGAACATATTAAATGAAGGCCCCAGCATCGCCAGTTCATCAAACTCAAGCCGGCCGCCGATAATCAAACCCCTATAGGTAAGTTCACGATAAGGAACTCCTTTACTGATACTGATTTCCGGCAGATGCAAGGAGGCGTACTGAGAAAGGTTCAAGATTGAACAGATATTGGCAATCATGGAAAATCTTTTCAAACGGCCGTTATGAAAATTAAAATCAAGGTCGCCGTCAAGGCTCTCCTCCCAGGCTTTCACCGTATCCCCCTGCCAGTAAAGATCAAGATTCAGCGAGCCGTGACCGCCCATCATCGGCAAACCCCGATCCGGATTTTTCAAATAGTCATTCAGGCTTTCAAAGTTAATATCTTCAAACTGAGACTCAAACATAAACGAGTCATCAGCAAAATGCCAGCCCGCGAAAACATTAAAATCTCCCTCAAAATCTTTTCCGGCAAGCTTTTTTATCTTTACCCCTTGCTCATTAACGCTGCAGGCACAGCTAAGCTCAGCCAAAGCCATCTGCTGCCAGATTAAACGCCGGGCCTGAATTGTAAGATTTAATCTACTACGTTTTAAAACTTTTTTCATCGACATCAGTGACGTGACTTTAGCAGCCATCACGGCCCGGCCGATGTCATTCAGAACAACCGCTTCAACCGGTTCTGATGCCTTGCCGGTCACAGCTGGTTTTTTCTCTTCCACGGGAGCCGTAACCGGTTTATCAGCTGCGGCTGAAAGATTATCGACATCAAGATCCGTAATCTCTATATTCAAATCTCCCTGCAAACCGCCGTCAAACCGCAGTTTACCGACGACATCAGTCCGGGCCCGTTCAGTTCCCCACTGCCAGCGACACTTATTGATGGTGAGCGGGTCCTCAGCCCCACCTTCCAGATTAAGCTCAAGATTATACAGGTGACGCCACGAATTCTTCGGCGCCGCTTGGCCCTGGGAAGCGGCACCGGGTAAAATCAACTCAGCCACCCCCCCCGTAATTTTATAGCCCACTTTCAAACCGCCGCTTTCCGGCAGATTGAACCGGGCAAAATCGTCGACGGCAAGATAGGGACTGAAAATTTTACCGGCAATCTTGTAGCCGGATTCTGCATCGGCGTAACTTAAATTACCCTGAAATCCAAACTTAGAAGCTCCATTCTCAAATAAAAGGCGGGTGAATGAAATTTCTTTTACGTTAAATTCAGCCGCACAAGTTAAACTCTTTAACGGCTTATCAGTAAAAGAACACTCGACAGCGCGCCAATTGAGATTAAGGGCGCCGACCAGTGCAAAATCGGCAAAGTTTTTAGCTTTCGCGCTTAAATTTATTGCCAGAGATGAGGCTTTTGCCACCGGCAGCCCTGAAATATTATATTTTTTTTGTGAAAGTAAATTCAGATAAGCGGGCGTAAAACCGTTACATTTCAGCTTAAGATTAAGACCGGCGGTTTCATTTTTCCCGAGAAAAAAACCAGGGCCGGGAAGAGTGCCGGACAAAACAAAAGGGACTGAGGCAACTTCAAGGTTTGCCGACTCTATCCGCACTCCATCGTCATCGAGAACAAATGAACCGGCCCCCCGGGCCGCAGCCCAGGGCCGGCCGGCAATCATAAAACCGATATCCCGCCCGCTGAAAGTTCCGCCCCAATGCATCTTCTCCGGTTGCCGCAGCGGCCCCTGCACAACCATCTCTCCCGATAAGATACCACTTTTTAAAATAAATCCAGGCTTGGTATTCTCGCCTGATTTTACGGTTTTCAGAGGCCAATTCGCAAACAGAGGATTTAATTTTTGCAAATCACAATCGAGATAACCGGAAAAACCGAGCTGAACTTTATGGTATATATCTTTTAATGAAAACTTCCCCGTTTGCAAGCTCAGGAAACCGCCGATGTCAAGGTCAACGTCTTCCACCTCCAGCAAGTTGTCGCTAAGGCTTAAATTGATTTTTTTAACTTCCAGAGCCGGCCAGTTTCCAACCGCAGTAAAAGCTAAATTTTCTCCACGAATACGACCGCCGATAATACCGGTTGGCGGATGTTTAGCGACCATTCGCGTAATTTTGCGATAATCACCTTTAAGAAAAGCATCTTCTATCACCAGATTTCCCGATTTCCGCAGGTGCTTACAATACTGGTCGATTTTATCCGGAATAATTTCCCAGGGCAGTACCGGCATCAGCCGCGCCGGGTTAAATTTCAAGCTCCCGAGTTTCGCGTCAATCGTCCCGTCAATTCCCCGCCGGGCTTTATGCAAAAGGCAATAACCTTTGACTACCAGGCCATCAGCGTTAATCGTGCAGTCCCGGGTTTCAATGGTATTGTAATGGTCTGCCAGACGAAAATCGTAATCTACCGCGAAACGATCAAATTTAAGTTTATCGCGAAAAACCTGGCGATAATCGAGTTCCGCCTGATGGAGAACAATGCGCCCCCGGGAATGAAACAAACCCATAAGACTACCGTCATAACTGGAGTCAATATCAACCCGCCCGCCAACAAACCGCATCGGCACATGCTTTTGATAGTAAGGGAAATAGGTGCCGCCATTTAGATTTTCCGCAACAATTTTACAATCAAGCATCATGTTTCCCGGACTTAAAGGAAACTTCAGATTAGACAGACTCCCCATAATCGCGATAGAGCCCGCGCCGACTTCATCCGGAACGGCGGCGGCCAATTCGAATTCAGTCAGATTTTTATTTTTTTGCCATAAAAAAGTCGCGTTCAGGTGTTTAAGCCGGGTCCTTATCGCCGAGAACCCGAAACAAGCATCGGTAAAATCGACCGAGGCATCAACAATCTCAAGTACAGCCCCGCGTATTTCTTTATCAACAGTCCAACCGGGGAAATTAAGGCCTTCACCTTCGGGCTCCGCAGTTCTGTTTTTCGGCCGCAAAAAATCCGCCGATAGAGGGTTATTGCGCTCCAGCCGTAGCCTAACATCCGCTCCCACCAGGGTTAAGCGGCTGAGATTAAGGTGCCGGCGCAACAGGGAAGCAAGATCAAAATTAATTACCGCCGTCGCCACAACTACATGCTGGGCCCCTGATTTGGCAAAGATCCGCACCCCATCCACACGCAAGCCGGGGCCGTGCTGAAATGTCAACCTCAGTTTTCCGATCACCACCTCACCGGCAAGTCGGGTTTTAAGGTAATTAAGCAGCTGCGGACGATAATTATCCAGATCGATCAGGTTCGGCAAACTGATGAGCAACAGAAAAAAACCCAACAGCAAAACCGCACTGAAGCGCGCCAATATCCGCCATCTTTTTTTTCTAATGGCTATGCGGAACAAAGCTACCCTCTGCGACAACAAACATAAACCTGAATAAACTTGAATTATGGCTTAACCGATAAAATCCGGGTTAGACGTCAGCAAACCCGCAAAAACAACTACCAGCACTTGCAAAGCTCTTAGCACTTGCAAAGCTCTTTTTGAAGTTAAAAGGTATTAATTTTTTCTCTTTAAGCACAAAAAAACCGGGTTTACTCAACCCGGTTTTTACAAGCAAAAAATATTGGTAACTATTCAGCCAAATTTTACCCCCCACCTTCTGGAGGGGGGCGGGGGTGGTTTTTCGTAAGCGGTTGCGGAAACGATTTCGTTGTTTTTCGGAAGCGAGCGGGAGCCCATTAGCATTGCAACTGTTTGAGCGTAGCGAGTTTTGCAAGGCGGGCGCAGCGAGCGTAAGGAAAAACAGAAATCTTAACGCCTAGCGGAGAAGAACCGCGCCCGACCCCGGATTCGGCTGAATAGTTACAAAAATATAAAAATTATGACAACTCTGCCATTTATTGACAATAGTTGTAACCGCAAAATTATATCTGAAAAAAGTGGACATTATATTCGGATGAAGGGGATGAAAGATGAAGATTTTTTATTTGTGTTTGTTCGTCGTGGTTTTGATGGCAATAGTTGTTTATTTTAAATTAGGCCCCTATGTTTTATGTTGAATGAATAAGTTTTACCGGTATTGTTCGATCTGAGAAAAGTGGTAAAAATATCTCGGCAGAACTAGAGTCTTTTATTGACATTAACGGCAACTGATATTATCGAAAGAACAATTTTTTATTGGCGATCCACTTAAAGACATTAAAACATATTACAGAACAGGACAAGTTATGGATGGAAAAATAAAAAAAACGGTTATTATAAACCGGGCCGTTCCCGGTTCTGGTAAAACAACTATAACGAATTGTATTGTGGCGGCACTAAATAAGAACGGGATCTCCTCGTCTATACATTCCACGGATAATTTCTTTATGACAGCTGATAACCGGTATGCGTTTGATGTTAAAAAATTATATGGGTTTCATCTGAAAAATTTACATAATTTTAAGGAAAGTTTGGCGGCCGGTGTTCAAGTGGTTATCTGTGACAATATTAATATCGCACCCTGGCAAACCCTGCCTTATACTGATTTGGCCCGGGAGTACTCATATCAAGTGATTATGATTAGTTTTGAGCCGAGAGAGCTCTCAAAACATATTGAGTGTCAGATTGTAACTGAGGAGAAACCTGACGCTCATAATGTTCCAGAAAAGGAGTTGAAACGTTTTATTCTTGAGTATTACATCTACAATCCTCTCCTTGATAGCAGAACCAGCATTAATGAGTTTATTCATAAGGACTATGAGTGGAACACTGAATTAAATTTTCGTCAGGAGAAAAACACCCCATCTCCTTATTTTGATTTAGATAATTTGATTGTTTTATACCCCAATGAATACCATGCGGCCAAGATTTCGATAGGAGAAACTATTCTTAAATTGTTGGTCGCAAAATAGAGAGAATTTGGTGATATCACTTATCTGCGGAGCTTTATCGGTTGTGAAGAAAAATATTGCTACAAAACAAATATTGTCACAAAACAATGAGCGCTGATTTGCAATGGGCCGGCAAGACTTGTTGTATGATGTATGAACAGGCCGACTTACCGGGATGGCTTTTTAAGTTCCGCTATTTCATCGTAAGTTTCCACTATGTTGTCAGAAGAGATGCCCGTATCGGGCATTTTCTGGGGCCCGAGGTGCGGGGCTCTGTCGGGCGGCAGATTAAAGATGAAACGGGCTGTTATGCCGATCGGGATGCCGATTGCAAAATATGCCCGGAAGAGCGGCGGCGGGGCTGTATCTATCATCAATTTTTCGAACATGGCGGCAACCGGCAGCAGCGGTTTACGCTGAAACTGGA
>WFRP01000141.1 GCA_015486505.1 Pseudomonadota bacterium
CGGCTGCAGGGGGTCGGCATCAATGATAAACATATTGAAGTCATTGTCCGGCAGATGCTCAGGCGGATCAAGATTGTTGATCCCGGGGAAAGTTCGTTCCTGGTCGATGAAACCGTCGAAAAGAGTGTCTTTGAGGAGGGCAACCGCAAGGCCGTAGCCGAAGGTCTGCGGCCGGCGGTCGGTGAACCTCTGTTTTTGGGGATTACCAAAGCCTCACTGAGTACCGACAGCTTTATTTCGGCCGCCTCATTCCAGGAGACCACCAAGGTCTTGACTCAGGCGAGTATTGCCGGTAAAGTCGATAATCTTATCGGCCTGAAAGAGAATGTTATTATGGGACGCCTGATTCCGGCCGGTTCCGGTCAGCGCTGCTACCGGAATATGAAAGTCGGTATGAGTGAAGAGGATCGGAATTTTATCAAGGGAACGGTCGCGGCCAATACCGAAGCTGAAGAAGCGGCGTTACTCGCGGAAACCAGCAACGATCTTTAAGCGCCTGGGTTTAGATGACGGAAAAAGTCTATCGGGTTCTGGATGTAAACCTTAACCGTCTGCGCGAAGGTTTGCGGGTGGTTGAGGATTATTGCCGCCTGGTTTGTGATGATAACCTGGCTTTGCAGATTAAAAATCTGCGCCATGACCTGCGTCGGCTTCTGGATGAAAAACTGACTTGGACCTGTCTTGCCGCCAGATCTGCGGCAACCGATATCGGGCGCCGGACTTTTACCGAGACCGAGGCGCGGCGTCAGGACTGGCGGGCGGTTTTACAGGCCAATCTCAAAAGAGCGCAGGAAGCGGCCCGGGTGATTGAGGAGTGCGCCAAATTAGTCGATCGCCTGGCGCTTTCTCAAGGGATTAAAGCGATTCGTTTCAGGCTCTATGATATGGAAAAAGCGGCGCTTAACCAGCGAACCGTAAAAATCAGAGAGTGGTTCGGGCTTGAAAAAAAAGCGCCGGAACTCTATTTGGTGCTTGATGAAGAGTTTTATCGCGGCTCTGATCTGATTGCTGATGTGCAGGCGATACTGAAAGCCGGTATCAGTTTTCTGCAGTGGCGGCAGAAGCGCGGCTCTGACAGTTATTTTCTGACGCGGGCCCTCGAGATAAGAGCGCTGTGTCGGGATTTCGCCACCCCGTTTGTGGTTAATGACCGGCCGGATATGGCTCTGCTTACGGATGCCGATATCCTGCATTTAGGCCAGGATGACTTGCCGATTGCCGCCGCCCGGCAGCTGGTCGGCGAGTCGATGCCGATCGGCCGCTCAACTCATTCTCTGGAGCAGGCTTTGGCGGCGGTCGCGGAAGGGGCCGACTATCTGGGTTTCGGCCCGATTTTCAAGACTCCGAGCAAACGTAAACCCGACCCGGAAGTTGGCGTGCAGGGTTTGCGGGAGATGTTGGCGCAGGTTGAGCTGCCGGTGGTGGCCATCGGCGGGCTTGATGAAACTAATCTGGCCGCGGTCGCCGCAACGGGAGTCCCGGCGGCCGCCGTGATTCGCGCGATTTTGCAGGCGGAGAATCCGGCGGAAAAAGTTGTGACACTGAAAGCATTGTTGAAAACCGGTATTTAAGGATAAATCAGTATGACACAGATGTTAGCGGCCCGGCGCGGCGAAATTACTCCGGTGATGGAACAGGTTCTGCGGAATGAACCGATTTCAGCCGAAAATTTGCTGGCCCGGGTCGCCGCGGGCACGATTGCGCTTCCCGCCAATCATAATCATAAAAACCTGACGGCTTACGGTATCGGTTCGGGACTTAAAGTCAAGGTTAATGCCAATATCGGAACCTCATCGGATGCTTCCGATCTGGAAAACGAGTTGCTTAAACTTAAAGCCGCCATCGACTGCGGCGCCCATGCGGTTATGGATTTAAGTACCGGCGGCGATCTTGATCAGGTGATGCGGGCGATTCTTGAGCAGTGTACGGTGCCTCTGGGGACGGTTCCGGTTTACCGGATCGCGCAGGAAGGTGTGCGCAAACACGGTTTTTTCGGCGATGTGAGCGTCGATGAAATGTTTGCCGTAATCGAGCGGCAGGCAGAGACCGGGGTCGATTTCATGACGATTCACTGCGGGGTTAACCTGCGCACTTTAGAGAGTCTGCGCGAGTGCGGCCGGATTACTGATGTTGTCAGCCGTGGCGGGGCCTTTATGGTTGAGTGGATGATTTATAATGATAAGGAGAATCCTTTCTTTGAACATTATGATCGTCTTTTAGAGATTGCCTTGAAACACGATGTGACTTTAAGCCTGGGTGATGGTTTACGGCCCGGCTGCCTCGCCGATGCTAGCGACCGGCCCCAGTTGCAGGAACTTATATTTCTCGGCGAGCTTACCGACCGGGCCCGGGCCGCCGGAGTCCAGGTGATGATTGAAGGGCCGGGGCATGTGCCTCTGAACCAGGTGGCGGCGAATATGCAGCTCCAGAAGAGTTTATGTAAAGGAGCGCCGTTTTATGTCTTAGGGCCTCTGGTTACCGATATCGCTCCCGGCTATGATCATATTACATCAGCCATCGGCGGGGCCGTAGCGGCCGCGGCCGGGGCTGATTTCCTCTGTTATGTCACGCCGGCGGAACATCTTTGTCTGCCGAATGTCGCGGACGTTAAAGAGGGCGTGATTGCTTCACTGATTGCCGCTCATGCCGGAGATATTGCCAAAGGCCTGCCCGGCGCTCTGGAGCAGGATCGAAAGATGGCCGAGAGCCGGAAAAAGCTCGACTGGCAGGGCCAGATTGATCTGGCGATTGATCCGGTACGGGCCCAGACCCGCCGGGCTGAGAGTATGCCGGAAGATAAAGAGGTCTGTTCCATGTGCGGTGAGTTTTGTGCGATTAAAAAGGTTGAGGCCTATCTGCATCCCAAGGATAAATGAGAATTAAAGGAGAGCAAAAATGAAACCTTTGGATTTTAGTAAACTCGACGGTTTGATTACGGCGGTAGCCCAGGATTATGAGACGGGTGAGGTTCTGATGCTCGCTTTTATGAATCCTGAAGCCTGGGAAGAGACCTTGAAGACTGGCCGGGCCTGTTATTTCAGCCGGAGCCGGCAGCGGCTCTGGCGCAAAGGCGAAGAGTCCGGCAATGTCCAGATTATTAAGGAGATTCTCGTTGATTGTGATCGGGATGCGGTCGTTCTCAAGGTCGAACAGGTCGGCGGGGCCGCCTGTCACGTTGGTTATAACAGCTGTTTTTACACCCGGATCGAATCCGACGGGAGAGAAAAGATTATCAAAGCGGAAAAAGTTTTTGATCCGGAAAAAGTTTACGGTAAAAAAATAAGGTAGCTAATCAGCCGAATCCAGGGTCGGGTGCGGTTTTTCTCCGCTGGGCTTTAAGATTTCAGTTTTTCCTGATACTTGCTTCGCCCTTGTTGCAAAGCTCGCTTACGCTCAGACAGTTGCAATACTAACGGGCTCCCGCTCGTTGGGAGAAACGACGAAATCGTTTCCGCAACCGCTCCGAAAAGCCACCCCCGCCCCCTCCGGAAATCGGAGAGATGAAGTTGAGCTGAATAGTTACAATAAGTTTAAATATTTGAAGGTAAAAAATAATGAAGTTAAGAGTTGGAATCCCGAAAGGTTCATTGCAGGACGCGACAATTGAGCTCTTCAAAAATGCGGGCTATAAAATCAGCACCAGTTCGCGCTCATATTTCCCGACAATTGATGATCCGGAGATTGAATGTATGCTGATTCGGGCTCAGGAGATGGCGCGTTATGTTGAAAGCGGTATCCTTGATATCGGCATTACCGGGCATGACTGGGTTGTGGAAAACGGGGCTGATGTCATTGAGATGACCGAGCTTCAGTATGCCAAAGTGACTTTTAATAAGGTGCGCTGGGTGCTGGCGGCGCAAGCGGGCGGGGCTATAAAATCAGTCAAGGACCTCGAAGGAAAAACCATCGCGACAGAAGTGGTTAATCTTTCGAAAAAATATCTGGCCGAGAATGGGGTGTCGGCGAAAGTCGAATACTCTTACGGGGCCACCGAGGTCAAAGTACCGCATTTGGCTGATGCCATCATCGAAATTACCGAGACCGGATCTTCCCTTAGGGCCAACAACCTTGAGATCATTGATACCGTTTTAGAAACGACAACCGTCCTGATTGCCAATCAGGATACGGTTGCCGATGCCTGGAAAAAGAACAAGGTTGAGCGTTTGATTATGCTTTTGCAAAGTGCGCTTGAGTCCCGTAACCGGGTCGGCGTGATGCTTAATGTTAAACGGGAAAAACTTGACGAAGTCATTGCTTTGCTGCCGCCGGCAAAGGTTCCGACGGTCTCCAGCCTGATGGATGATGACTGGGTTGATATCTTTGTGGTTCTGCGGAAATCGGTAGTTCGTGATATTATCCCGGCCCTGAAAGATCTGGGGGCGCAGGGGATAGTTGAATTTCCATTAACCAAATTTATTGAATAAGATGCTTGTCGCTATGGCAGATGTATGCCGGGCGAATGATAAAGCGCTTGACAGAAAAACGCTTTTCTGGTAGTTGTGCCGCTTCCCGGGGCGGAACCCGAAAATTTATTATAGTAAAAATGTAACTATTCAGCCGAATCCGGGGTCGGGCGCGGTTCTTCTCCGCTAGGCGTTAAGATTTCTGTTTTTCCTTTAAGCGCGCTGCGCCCGCCTTGCAAAACTCGCTTACGCTCAAACAGTTGCAATGCTAATGGGCTCCCGCTCGCTTCCGAAAAACAACGAAATCGTTTCCGCAACCGCTTACGAAAAACCACCCCCG
>WFRP01000142.1 GCA_015486505.1 Pseudomonadota bacterium
AAAACGACGAAATCGTTTCCCGGGCCGCAAGGCCCTGTTTGGGTTGCGGGAGTTGTTCCCGCATTAGTACCTTACAGGTTATTTTCTGCACCAAAAAACAAGATTTAATAATCAGAAAATGTTCTGATAAGAGTACTTATTTGCGGGCCGCGAGGCTCCGATTGGGTTGCGGGGATTGTTCCCGCATTAGGTATTATTATTTTCAAACAGTAAAAACATAGCGATAATGATAAGCGCAAAAACTGCGATCACGATTCCCGGGCTGATGCCGAGAACCTGGGGCAGGGTGATTTTGCCGTAGTTTCCCAAAGAGATAATATGAGCTTTCAGGAAAGGGTAGGCTTCCGCGTAGAGTGCCGCGCCGCAGAGCATTCCGAAAATACCCCAGAGCGCGTCAGTCCGGCCTTCGGCCAGGGCCCCGACAGCGGTTCCGGGGCAGTAGCCCAGAATGCCCCAGCCGATCCCGAAAAGGGAGCCGCCGATAAGCTGGCCCCCGATTGAGGTGCCTTTGACACTCAATTTGATCAGGTTGTAATATTTCAGAATATAGATGCCGACGGCCGCGACAATGATGGCGCTGAGCATAAATTTAAAAATCGTCATATCGAGAAAACGCAAGGCCCCGACCTGCTTGTCATAGCGGAGAACCTGAGCCCGCTGCAGGAAGATACCGAAGAAGATGCCGCTTATCAAACCATAGACAAGGGTCACTACCGACCTCCTTTATTTTTTGTAGATGAATTTGGCAATTAACGCTCCGCCCAGGAAAAAGGCGGCCAGGGCGATAAAACCGCTGACTGAAAGTTGAGCCAGGCCGCTCAACCCGTGCCCGCTGGGTCAGCCGCCGGCCAGGCGGGCGCCGAACAGGGCGATTATGCCGCCGAAAAAGGCGGCCAGGCCCCGTTTTACCGGGTTGTCGCCGAAATTCTTGCGCCACATATCGGGAACCGCCTGGAGTTTGAAATCTCCGGCGGCCCGGGCCGCAATAAAAGACCCGATAAAAATTCCCAGGATAAAGAGCAGTTGCCAGTCGGGCAGGGCCTGAGCCCCGTATTTCCCATTTTTTTCCGTAAAATGGATATTTTTACTCGTGTCGATGCCGACACTTTGTTCAATAACGGCGGCAACCCGAACGAAAGATGTCGAAGTGCCGAAAAATTTGCCGCTGACCCAGACTGATAAAATTATCAATACCCCGGTCAGAGCTCCGGCAAGATAGGGGTTCCAGGTCGGTTTGGTCATCAGTTTTCAGCTCCGCCAAAAAATGGTTTGATTTATTAAATGCTATGATTAATACTGAGTATGTCTTTTTTGTTGCCTTTGTCAAGTTGTTTTTCGTGTCTTACAGGTTATTTCTTGTTTTTTCGACAGTTTTTCCAACAATACTCATCCCTCATCATTCGTGGCAAAGCCACGCACCCGCCATTCACCGGTGAACATCTTCTGCATCAGACCGCTCTTTATTTTTCGCCTTGCCCGAGAAGGGGCATCCGAAAATTTAATCAGAGGCAAATCTCTATTGATCACACTAGAATTAACGTCTGACAGAGACGCATACAAAAACTCATAATCTGGTGGTGTCTTTGCACCTAATGACTCTTAATCAATTGCCACTAACTTGCGGAGCTTTACTCGTTCCCAGTCAGTCGGTAGTCTGTCTTGTCTACTTTGCCGAAAGATCTTTCTATATCGACGACATTTGTAATAATTTTACCAGACAAGAGCCAATTCATAATCGCTTTACCTGGCAGATAGCTGTTTTACCAGCCGTGGGTCAATTTATAAGGTTGACATCGCTCGCAAATAATGATTTTGCAAGAAACGAGTTGTTTTCTAATCATTTTATTGACAAAGTGCCATTTTCTAATTATGTTGCCAAGAGAATAATAATTTTACGAGGACACCCTATGGAAATAAACATTTTGGAATCTCGCCCCGCAGGCTACACGTATCTGCTTGATATGATGGGACTGACAGGCATGCCCCATTGGCATACCTCGTTTGTGTCCTCATCAGGAACTCACAGATCGAAAGTTCAGGATGGAATAATAGGGGATATCTACCCTATAAGGTACTGGCCCGGAGAAAAAGTCGGCGACCATCTTGAGTTTGCACTGAAATATGACGGAGTCAACCTGAGTTTGCTGGCTCAAATCTTCGAGCACGTTTCTCAGGAAGAGCTTGCCGAGTACATCAAATCCAAGCCAACCGGAAAGTACGCTCGAAGAATCTGGTTTTTCTATGAGTTCCTGACCGGCAAACAGCTTCCCATTGCTAACATTTCTTCCGGTAACTATATCGAGGCATTGGAGGTGAAAGAATATTACACTGTTCGGAACGGGGATAAATCACCGCGCCACCGCATTGTGAACAACCTTCTTGGTCCCCAAACCTTCTGTCCGATCATCAGAAGAACAGATAAGCTTTCCAAGCTGGATTCATCTGATCTACGTAAAAGATGCGAGGAGATTGTCACCGCGTATCCGCCGGAACTGCTGCGCCGGGCATTGAGCTACCTCTATAACAAAGAAACGAAGTCGTCCTTTGAAATTGAACATATAAAGCCCAATGCTTCCCGGACTGAAAAATTCATTACATCCCTTGAGCTTGCGGAAAAAGAGGACTTCTGTGAGAAGGAAAGGCTGATCGAGCTTCAGAACCGGATTGTCGACCCACGATTCAAAGACAGTGATTATCGGGAAAGCCAGAATTACGTCGGCCAAACAGTTATCTATCAGAAAGAAATTATACATTTCATCTGTCCAAAGCCTGATGACCTGCCGGTCCTGATGGCGGGTCTTATCGAATCCCATAAGCGGATGAAAGCGGGAAATGTTTCACCTGTCATCCATGCAGCGGCGATTGCCTACGGTTTTGTATTCCTGCATCCGTTTGAAGATGGAAACGGACGAATCCATCGATTTCTGATACACAACATCCTTTCGTTGCAGGAACTGGTTCCGCGTGGGCTCATGTTCCCGGTTTCAGCTGTCATGCTCAAAAATCCGGCGGACTATGATGCATCGCTGGAAGCTTTCTCCAAACCCTTGTTGCAACTCATCGAATATCGGCTGGATGAAATGGGGCAAATGACCGTCGAGAATGACACAGCGTGCTGGTATCAGTATATGGATATGACACCACAGGCAGAAGCTTTGTACGAATTTGTAACCAAAACCATAGAAGAAGAACTTGTGGAAGAGCTCAGCTTTCTGGTCAACTATGACAAAACCAAGAAGGCGATACAGGATATCATCGACATGCCTGACCGTCTGATCGATTTATTCATCCAGCTGTGCCTGCAGAACAACGG
>WFRP01000143.1 GCA_015486505.1 Pseudomonadota bacterium
CGGGGGTGGTTTTTCGTAAGCGGTTGCGGAAACGATTTCGTTGTTTTTCGGAAGCGAGCGGGAGCCCATTAGCATTGCAACTGTTTGAGCGTAAGCGAGTTTTGCAAGGCGGGCGCAGCGCGCTTAAAGGAAAAACAGAAATCTTAACGCCGAGCGGAGAAAAACCGCGCCCGACCCCGGATTCGGCTGAATAGTTACTCTGCAAGTATGCTTTTCCGCTGCGACTCTGCGTTTCTGCGCGAAAACTGCTTTTATCTCGCGCAGAGGCGCGAAGACGCAGAGAAATGATTTAATCCTTAAACTTATAACAAATAGTTACTGAATCTGTGTTTATCTACCGTCCCTCTGTGGTTTATGCTTTTAAATTGAACCACAGATGAATACGGATAGACACAGATGAAAGCAGGTATTGAGTAGCGGCCCGGATAAGGAATGAAGCTTCGACTTATTTTTTTAGTGCTGTCTCTGCTCGTTTTTTTGTCGGCGGCGACCGGGAGTTATCTCTATTACGCTTCATTGAAACGGGCCGCTTTTGCCGAAGCTGAGCATAACGCGAAGACCCGCATCGAAATTATTCAAAAGAACCTTTCCAGTTATCTTTCCGAGAATGTCAAGCCGGTACGGGCCCTGGCGGGAATGCGGCAAATTGTTAAATTCCTGAAAAGCCGGGCGCGCGCAACCCCTGCCCGGTCAAAGGCTGCAAACCGGCAGCAGGTTGAGGTGCTGCTGGACCATTTCAACCACGCTTTAAACGCTAATGTCTGCTATCTGATGGATAAAAACGGGATCACACTGGTTTCCAGCAACCATGCGGCCGCGGATAGTTTTGTCGGTAAAAATTTTTCTTTTCGGCCCTATTTTCAAACCGCGGTAAAGGGTTTGCCCGCCTCTTATCTGGCTTTGGGCACCACCTCCGGCAAACGTGGGATTTATTGCAGCTATCCGGTTATCGCGGAACCGGAAACCGCGCCGCTGGGGGTGGTGGTGATTAAAGCGTCGCTTGAGCAGATTGAGAAGAAACTGGGGCAAAGCCGGGATGAAGTTGTTGTGGTTACCGACCCGCACGGTTTGATATTTATTGCCAATCGAAAATCGTGGCGATTTAAATTATTGTGGCGGATTTCCCCATCTGCACAACGGCAGCTGGCCGCGTCCCGGCAGTTTGGTTCAGGGCCCTGGGCGTGGGTCGGGTTAAAGCCGGACGGCCGCCGTTACGCTGTTGATGAGAACGGCCGCCGTTATTTGGTTAATCATCGGGAAATCGACGGTTTTCCGGGTTGGCAGGTAATTCATCTGCGCAGTCTTAAAGCGATTTACAAAGTAGTTTTTGATCCTCTGGTGCGGGTGACCGTGCCGACAGTGGTCACCCTCTGTATTCTGGTGGGTCTGGCGGTGTTTTTTCTCTATCGGCATGCCATTGCTGAAATTGTCCAGCGCAAACAGGCGGAAGCGGCCCTGAAACAGGCTCAGGAAAAACTCAGCCTCTATACCCGGGATCTTGAGCGGCAGGTAAAAAAACGCACCGCTGAACTGCAGCGGCTTTCGGGAAGTATCCTGGCGGATCAGGAGCGGGAACGAGCCGCCATTGCCCGCGGTCTTCACGATGAACTCGGTCAGGTGCTGACCGCACTGCGTCTTGAGGCGGTCTGGCTTACTGAGCGATTGCGGCCGCTGGATGCCAAAGCCGCGGAACGGGCCGCGATGATGACTTCATTGATTGATGACACAATTGATGAGGTCCGCAGTATTGCTTTGCGTCTGCGGCCGGGAATTTTAGATGATCTTGGCCTGGTTGAAGCCCTGGAGTGGTATGCGGCTGATTTTGAACGCCGTACCGGAATTGCCTCTACCTGTAATGTCGAAGGTGAAATTCCCGAGCTTGATGACACTCTGGCGACCGCGGCTTACAGGATTTCACAGGAGGCTTTAACCAATGTTGCCCGGCACTCGGAAGCGGATCAGGTGAAAATCTCTCTGTTTGTGGAAGCGGGTTGGTTGCGGATGCAGATTAGCGATAATGGCCGCGGTTTTAATGCCGGGGCCGCCGGGGGAAATGGCGGTCTCGGGATTGCCGGGATGCGGGAGCGGGCAACTTTGATCGGCGGTTTCTTTGCAATTGTTTCTAAGCCCGGTCAGGGTACCCGGATCAGCTTCCGGGCCAAAATCGAGGAAGGTGAGATTCTGTGATTAAAGTATTGCTGGCTGATGATCATGAGATAGTCCGGGCCGGCCTGGCCCGGATTGTTGAGGAGAGCGGCGATATTGAGGTTGTGGCCGAGGCCAGTGATGGGCGCGAGGCCGTGCGTCTGGGGCTTAAATCAGTACCGGATGTCGCGGTGATTGATATATCGATGCCGGGTCTGGACGGGCTTGAAGTGGCGGCGCAGCTGCTGGAAGCTTATCCTAAATTGCCGATTATTATTTTGACTATGCATGAGGAAGCCCAGTATGTCGTGCGGGCGATAGAGGCCGGGGTGATGGGCTATGTTACCAAACGCTCCGCTCCGGAGCAGCTGGTCGCGGCGATTCGTAAGGTTTACGGCGGCGCCCGTTATCTGAGTGAGGCGGCCGTTGAAATGCTGGCTTTGCGTCTGGCCAAGGGGGTTTCCGGCAAATCGCCGCTGGACTCGCTTTCTACCCGCGAGCTCCAGGTCTTGCGGCAGCTGGCTTTAGGGCAGACTAACCGGGAGATTGCCGAAACCTATAATATCGGCATTAAAACCGTCGATACTTATCGTCTGCGGCTTTTGAAAAAACTTGGTTTGCGCAATAATGCTGAACTTTCCCGCTTCGCTATACAGAATCATCTCATTGAGCCTTAGCCTTAGCCTTATTAAGGTTTGTCAGAAAATTTCTGACAAATCTTTCAGAAATAGTCGACTTGATTTTTATGATTTTCTAGATTAGAAACAACTAAGTATGGAAGCCATCTTTAAAAAAAGATAATTTTTTTGTAACTATTCAGCCAAATTTTATCCCCCATCTTCTGGAGGGGGCGGGGGTGGTTTTTTGTAAGCGGTTGCGGAAACGATTTCGTTGTTTTTCGGAAGCGAGCGGGAGCTCATTCGCATTGCAACTGTTTGA
This sequence comes from Pseudomonadota bacterium, assembly GCA_015486505.1. Taxonomy (GTDB): domain Bacteria; phylum Desulfobacterota; class Anaeroferrophillalia; order Anaeroferrophillales; family Tharpellaceae; genus Tharpella. The sequence continues at coordinate 3,085 of WFRP01000143.1, forward strand.
GCGTAAGCGAGTTTTGCAGGGCGGGCGCAGCGAGCTTAAAGGAAAAACAGAAATCTTAACGCCGAGCGGAGAAAAACCGCGCCCGACCCCGGATTCGGCTGAATAGTTACATTTTTTTAGATGGCCGGGATGGATTTCGGAAGCGGCCGTTGTGGTAACGGCCGGTATGAAAAACGTCAAATATTTAATAAAGGAGAGAGAAAATGAAAAGATGTAGATTGTTAGTCTTAGGTTTGATTACGGCGGTAGCCATGATGGGGTTGGCGCCAATCGCGTTTGCCGGTCCGATTGTTATTAAGTTTTCCCATGTGGTTGCCGAAAACACGCCCAAAGGACAGATGGCCAATAAATTCAAAGAGTTGGTTGAAAAACGTCTGCCGGGCAAAGTTGAAGTCGAGGTTTTCCCGAATTCCCAGCTTTTCGGGGATAATAAGGTTATCGAAGCTATGCTGTTGGGTGATGTGCAGATGGCTTGCCCTTCACTGTCAAAGTTCAAAAAATACACCAAAGTCTTACAGCTTTACGATCTGCCCTTTCTCTTTAAAGATATGGACGCGGTGAGCAGATTTCAGAGTGGCCCTTACGGTCAGAAGATGCTTGATTCATTGAAATCCAAAGGCCTGATTGGCCTGGGTTATCTTCATAACGGTTTAAAACAGTTATCGGCAAATTCGCCTCTCAGAGTGCCGGCGGACGCCAAGGGCAAGAAATTCAGAATTATGAGTTCCGATGTTCTCGCGGCTCAGTTTGAAGCCGTGGGCGCTATGCCGCTGAAAAAGCCTTTTTCCGAAGTTTTTACATTGCTGCAGACCAAGGCGATTGATGGCCAGGAAAATACCTGGTCAAATATCTACTCCAAAAAATTCTATGAAGTTCAGCCCTATATAACCGAGTCCAATCACGGACTGCTTGATTATATGGTTATTACTTCAGCCCAGTTCTGGATGGGGCTGCCGGATGATGTTCGCAGCGAAGTCAAGAAAGCCCTGGATGAAGCGATTGCTTTCGGCAATAAGGTTTCCGCCGAAAAAGCGGTTGCCGACCGGCAGAAAATTATCGATTCCAAACGTTCCGAGGTTATCGAGCTGACCCCGGCCCAGCGTCAGCTGTGGGTTGACAAAATGAAACCGGTCTGGAAACAGTTTGAAGACCAGATCGGCAAAGATTACATAGACGCGGCGATTGCTGCCAATAAGTAACAGTATTCTCGAGGTTCATCTATGTTTGGCCGGATCATCAACACCGTGGAAGAGACCATAATCTCGTTGCTGCTGGCATCAATGACCCTGTTGGTTTTCGTTGAGGTGGTTTTACGCTTCGGTTTCGGCACCGGGCTTATGTGGGGTGAGGAGTTGACCCTGCATATCTCCGCCTGGATGGTGCTTTTCGGGGCTTCTTACGGGGTTAAGGTGGGTTCCCATATCGGGGTTGATGCTCTGGTCAAACTGCTGCCGGAAAAATGGCAGCGCGTTGTCAGCGCAATTGCCGTGATTTGTTGTTTGATTTATTGTGGTCTGTTTATAAAGGGCGCCTGGGCTTATCTTAAAATGACCCGGATGATCGGGATTGAGATGGAAGATCTGCCGATTCCCAAGTGGATTGCCCACAGTATTCTCCTGATCGGCATGGTTTTGCTGGCGATTCGCCTGCTTCAGCTGTTGTGGTCGATTATTACCGGCAAGGCCACAGGTTTTAATCTCACGGATGAGGCTCAAGAGAGTATGCATCTGGCTCAGGAAGCCCAACAGGCGGCAGCCGGCACCGGTGGAGGTGAAGCCTCATGACTACCGCGACCGTGGCCCTGTTTGTCATTTTATTTCTGCTGCTGATTACCGGTATGCCGATAGCTTTTGCTCTGGGGCTTTCCAGTATCACGACAATTCTATTCTTCTCGAATGATTCTTTAGCTTCAATCGCGCTCAAACTTTTCGCGTCCCAGTCCGAGCATTATACCTTATTAGCTATTCCTTTTTTTATCCTTTCCTCCGCCTTTCTATCGACCGGCGGGGTCGCTAACCGAATCATAAATTTTGCCATCGACTGCGTCGGCTGGATTCGCGGTGGTCTGGCAATGGCTTCAGTCCTGGCCTGTATGATTTTTGCCGCGGTTTCCGGTTCTTCACCGGCCACGGTCGCGGCCATCGGCTCAATTGTTATCGCCGGTATGGTCAAGGCCGGTTATCCGGAATCGCTGGCTGCCGGCGTGATTACCAATGCCGGTACTCTGGGAATCCTGATTCCGCCTTCAATTGTTATGCTGGTTTACGCGGCGGCGACCGAAGAGTCGGCCGCCCGGCTTTTTATGGCGGGATTCCTGCCGGGCCTGATGATGGGTTCAATGTTGATGCTGGTTATTTATATTGTCGCCCGAGTGAAAAAACTGCCGGCCCAGCCCTGGGTCGGATTCGGCAATTTGCTCCGTTCCGGTTGCAGCGCCGGTTGGGGCCTGATGCTGATTGTTATCGTTTTAGGTTCTATCTATGGCGGGATTGCGAGCCCGACCGAGGCCGCTGCGGTTTCCGCGGTTTATGCTTTTTTTATCGCGATTTTTATTTATCGTGACATGGGGCCTTTAAAAGGTGTGTCCTGGAGAGAAGCTGACGAGTCCTGGGGCGGCACTGTCGGGCGCAACCTGAAATTGACACTGATGGCGTTGCCGCGCTCGCTGGTTCATGCCGACGTTCATAAGGTGATGATGGATGCCTCCCGGGTTTCGATTATGCTGCTTTTCATTATCGGTAACGCGATGCTGTTTGCGCATGTGTTGACAACTGAGCGGATTCCGCATCATCTGGCAGCCATGATTGTCGGCTGGGGGTTGCCGGCCTGGGGCTTTTTGATGGTGGTCAATGTCCTTCTGCTGATGGCCGGAAATTTTATGGAGCCGTCGGCCATTATCCTGATTATGGCTCCGATCCTCTTCCCGATTGCGGTTAAGCTGGGCATCGACCCGATTCATCTTGGGGTGATTATGGTGGTTAATATGGAGATCGGTATGATTACCCCGCCGGTGGGCCTCAACCTCTTTGTGACGGCCGGGATAACCGGCCACAACCTGACCTGGGTTTTGAAGGCGGCCTTGCCGTGGCTTTTGATTCTGCTGGTGTTCTTGCTGCTGATTACCTACATTCCGCAGATTTCACTGTTTTTACCGGAATATATCGACTACCTGAAAGGTTTTTGAAGGTTAAATTATAGGTAACTATTCAGCCGAATCCGGGGTCGGGCGCGGTTTTTCTCCGCCAGGCGTTAAGATTTCTGTTTTTCCTTTAAGCTCGCTGCGCCCGCCTTGCAAAACTCGCTTACGCTCAAACAGTTGCAATGCTAATGGGCTCCCGCTCGCTTCCGA
>WFRP01000144.1 GCA_015486505.1 Pseudomonadota bacterium
GGTGACGGTTTCAGGATTACCTGATACTGGTAATAGTGCTGCAGACGGTTCGGGTTTTCGCCGTAACGGCCGTCACTCGGCCGGCGGGAAGGCTCAACGTAAGCGACATTGTAGGGCTCGGGGCCGAGAGAGCGCAGGAAGGTCGCCGGGTTAAAAGTCCCGGCTCCGACTTCGAGATCGTAGGGTTGCTGAATAATACAGCCGTGCTCGGCCCAGTAGCGTTCAAGGTTGAGGATGACATCTTGAAAATTCATTATCTGACTCCATATTTATTTAAGGTGATGAGTTTGTTCATGGTTTTGGCGGCGGTTTTGTCAATGCCGTTATTTTCGCCATAGCGTTCCAGGATTTTAAGACTTTTAAAACTGCAGCCGCTGTGCCAGCTCAATAATGCCCGGCAGAGCCGGGCGCTTTCCGCCTCAACCTGCGGGGTGAAGTTTACCTTGTTCCTGAGCTTGTTGTCAAGCATATGAGCCTGGTTGAGCAGATTAATTGTGCCCTGGCTGACGTTAAAGGCGGCCGGATGGCGCGGCCGGCAACGGTTACAGACGAGCCCGCCGGTTTGCGGGGAGAAATTGAATAAATTTCCCCGGGCCTTCTCGTTGCCGAGTTTAAAGCCGCAGTCAAGACAGTGTGACAATTCAGGTTTGAACCCCAGCAGGGTGATGATCTGGAGTTCGAAAAGGCGGATCCGGCAACTGAAATTACGGTTGTGCGGAACCGCGCTTAAAAAGCTGAAAAGATCGTCCAGAAGATTAAAAAGAGCCGGGTTGCTCTGGCGTTCAGCCGAGCAGCGGTTAACGATTTCAAGGAAATAGCAGCCGTTCAGGTAGCTTTTCAACTCTTCCTGAATATTAAGGTAGGGCTGCACAAGCTGACATTCATCAATCCGGGTCAGGGCCAGAGGGTGTTTGATGAAACCGTTAAATGAAACCCGGGAAAAGAGCTCCAGAGAGCCCGGGAAGCGTTTTCGGCTCCGTTTCGCGCCCTTGGCAATGCAGCTTATCTTGCCGCGACTGGCGGAGAACAGTGTGATTATAATGTCACTTTCGCCGTAGTCGGACTTGTTGATAATAAAAGCGTTATCTTTGACACGCGGCATTTTGTCAATCTCAAAAAAAGTATCTCAGAATAAGGGTTGCGGTGGCCATATATATAAGAATACCGATGATATCATTACTGGTCGAAACAAAGGGTCCGGAGGCGATTGCCGGGTCAATATCGATTTTATGGAAGAAGGTCGGGGCCAGGGCGCCCATGGTTGCCGCGACCATCATCGAGGCTGACATAGCGATTGCCACCACGATTCCGACCAGAGGTTCATGATGCCAGAGTAAAGCGATAACCCCGACGGTAGAGCCGCAGATAACCCCCATCAGAATGCCGATTCGGGCTTCACGCCAGATAACTTTGGTAATGGTATCCATGGTGACGCGGCCGGTCGCCAGCCCCCGGACAATAATCATGGATGACTGGGAGCCGACATTACCGCCCATGCCGGTGATGACCGGGACAAAGGTTATTAAAGCCAGGGTCGCTTCCAGGGTTGCCTTGAAGAGCCACATAAAGTAGCCGGTGGTAATGCCGCCAATCAGGGTAATCAGCAACCAGGGCAGGCGGATGCGGGCGATTTTGAAGATGTTGTCGGCGTAGACGATTTCCTCGGAGTCGGAACCCGCCATCCGGAAAATATCCTCAGTGGCCTCCTGGCGGATAACATCGATAATATCATCCACTGTAATAATGCCGACCAGAATGTCGGAGTCGTCAACCACCGGAATCGCCAGAATATTGTAGCGTTCAACCTGCTGCGCGACCAGTTCCTGGTCGGTGTGGACATCGACTTTAACAACATTGGTATTGATGATATCTTTAAGCTGGGTGTCCGGTTGAGTAAGAATCAGCTTGCGCAGCGAGACAATCCCGGTCAAGCGGCCCATCGGATCCGTGACGTAGATATAGAAAACCGTTTCGGCATCTTCACCGCGGCGGCGAATGATATCGATTGCTTCGGTGGCGGTTGTCGCGTCTCGCAGGGCAAAGAAATCGGTGGTCATGATGCGCCCGGCGCTGTCTTCCGGGTAGCTGAGCAGGGTTTCTATGTCCTGAGATTCATCACTGTCGAGCTGGTCGATCAGGTAGCGGGCAAACTCTTCCGGGAGCTGGGCGATAATTTCCGTCCGGTCATCGTCCGGCATCTCTTTGAAAATCGTTACGGCCCGCTCTTCCGGCAGCGCCTGGATTAAAGGCAGGGCGATCTCAATGTCAAGCTCGCTTAAAGTCGCGCCCGCTTTTTCAAGATCTGTAATCTGCTCAAAAAGTACCAGGCGCATTTTTTCATCAAGCTCACGCATTGTGAGTGAGATGTCGGCGGGGTAGAGCTTGGCGAGAACTTTCTGGATATTATGCCAGGCTTCACGCTGGAGCAGCCGCCGGATAGTGCCGGTCATCAGATTTTGCCGGTTGGGAGTTTTATGCATCAGGTTAGTGCCTTACAGGTTATTTTCTTGTTTTAAAACAAGAAAATGTTCTGATAAGAGTACTTATTTGCGGGCCGCAAAGCCCTGTTTGGGTTGCGGGAGCTGTTCCCGCATTAGTACCTTACAGGTTATTTTCTGCACCAAAAAACGAGATTTAATAATCAGAAAATGTTCTGATAAGAGTACTTATTTGCGGGCCAAAAAGGCTCGATTGGGTTGCGGGGATTGTTCCCGCATTAGCTTTTTTATAAGACTGAAAAATTAGTTTTGCCCGGTACCTTCCAGATTTGCACCTTTCTAGCAGATATACCGCCGCAAAACAAGTTTTACTCTTGAAATTGTGACTAAATCAGGAGTGAATTTGCCGGAGCAGAGTTTTAAAGTCGATATGAGATGCGAGTTTATCTAAGGTCGCGGGCTCTGCTTGAAAATTATCCGCGTATGGCAGCTCGCCCAGGATGGGAACCTGATCAAATTCGGCAAGCTGGCTGATGAATGTCGTTTCGGCAATGCCGGGTTCAGGGCTCAGGTGATTGGCAATAATGCCGAGCGGCTTAATCTCTTCCCGCCGCAGGCGCTCCAGGGTGAGCAGGGTATGATTTACACTGCCTAATCCGGTACGGCAGACAACCAGGGTGGGAAAGTTAAGCTCTTTTATCAGATTAAGAACCAGGTAGTTTTCGCAGAGCGGGGCCAACAGACCGCCGGCTCCTTCAATGATGGTAATCCGTGACGGCTTGATAAGTTTCCGGATGGAATTTAGCAACTTGTCCCGGCTGATTATTATCCCTTGCCGCCGGGCGGCAAGGAGCGGGGCCAGCGCTTCCCTGAATGTGTAAGGTACAATCTTGGTTAAAGGCTCAGGCAAGGCCCCCGCCTGTTTGACCAGGGCCGCGTCCGATTCCCGATGAAGGTAATCATTATCGACAATCCCGGTCTCCAGCGGTTTAATATAACCGAAATCAATCTTTCGCCGCCGGAAAGCATAAGCTAGAGTTCCGGCCACCACCGTCTTCCCCACCCCGGTATCAGTTCCAGTAATAAATATCCCGTTCCGCAAATGATTCCCTTAAAAAATGTCATTATATGGTGATTGGGGTCAAACTTGACATTTGCGCTTCCCGGCAACATATCAAGTTTGACTCCGTTAATTTACTTTATCACGCATTAACGATCTCAAGTTCAGGAAAGAAATAGCTGATCTCGGTGCGGGCGGTTTCCGGGGCATCGGAGCCGTGTACGGCATTTTTTTCGATGTCGGTGGCAAAGCGTTTCCGCAGAGTGCCTTCCGCGGCTTCCGCCGGATTGGTGGCGCCCATTAATTCCCGGTTTTTTTTGATCGCGTTTTCGCCGCTGAGAACCATAACCACTGCCGGCCCTGAAATCATAAATTCGGTCAGGCTACCGAAAAACGGACGCTCTTTATGGACGGCATAAAAGCCTTCAGCTTCACGGCGGCTCATATGAATCATTTTCATAGCGGCAATTTTCAGCCCGTTTGCGCAGAAACAGTCGATGATCTGACCAATTGCCCCTTTGGCGACCGCGTCAGGTTTGATGATTGATAAAGTCATCTCTTTCATGGTATACTTCTCCTTTTTGTTTGCTTAATAGAATTTTTCGGAAATTGATGTTAACTGCTCAACCGAATCCGGGGTCGGGTGCGGCTTTTCTCCGCCAGGCGTTAAGATCTCTGTTTTTCCAGCGCTCGCTTCGCCCGCACTCCAAGAGTACTTCCGCTGGGCGCACTCCAAGAGTACTTCCGTTGGGCGCACCCCAAGAGTACTTCCGTTGGGCGCACCCCAAGAGTACTTCCGTTGGGCGTATGCAAAACTCGCTCACGCTCAGACAGTTGCAATGCTAATGCGGGAACAATCCCCGCAACCCAATCGAGCCTTTTCGGCCCGTACCCCAGGGGCACTTCCGCTGGTCGCAAATAAGTACTCTAATGCGGGAACAGATCCCGCAACCCAAAAGAAAGTTTTCGGCCCGCACCCAGGGGCACTTCCGCTGGTCGCAAATAAGTACTCTTATCAGAACATTTTCTGATTATTAAATCTTGTTTTTTGGTACAGAAAATAACCTGTAAGGTAC
>WFRP01000145.1 GCA_015486505.1 Pseudomonadota bacterium
AAGCGCATTGAGAGATTATACTCTCCAGCCCATTCCACATATTCAAGATCTTTTCCTTCTAGATCTTCAGCACACCAACCTTTGATAAATTCTTTTGAAGTAATCCTATATTTATCTTCAAATTTAGAAAGCCGTTTTTCTGCAAGTTTCATACTATATTTCAGGCGCAAAGTTTCAGTTTCCAAGGCTTCAACAAGAAATTTGATAGCTTTATCCGGCATATCTGTTTTTAATATGATTTCAGGCATTTTCTTCTCCATATTTCCGTTCCCGAAGGGAAACCATTGCTTATCTGCTTTTGTCCAGCACATAATTATAGATTGGGTATTTTCAACAAATAATATATTCGTAAAGAGTTCTTTTTTCACTAATCAGTTACGCGTGCAAACGCAGAACTATTGTAATAATTGGGGTCAGAGTAAAATTAAATTGTCAACAACTTTGCTGGCACAAAATTGCCGCGAGCCCAGCATCAACCGCCCGAAAGTGACCGACGGGAGTTGCACACCACCAATAACTGGCCGCCGTTTTCAAGGAAATTAATCGGGGTCGAAATTAATCGTGAATTAATCGGGGTCAGACCCCGTTTTTTATTGAATTAATCGGGGTCAGACCCCGTTTTTTATGATGCCGTTTTTTATGCGCAAGTCTCCTCAACTTGTGAGCAGGCAGGTTACCCATTACCTACAACGCTCTTGGTTCAATGAGTAGGTGCACACCTGATAATATTTCTTTTAACCTCTCACTATTTACCTTACCTATTTTTTCAAAAAGATCACTTTTGTCTACGGTATAAATTTGAGTGATATTTACGACGCTTTTCTTTGGGAGATTTGCTTCTCCTTTTTTTAGCACTACATTGCCGGGAGCAAGACCCCTTTTTAGGTTCGATGTGAGTGCGCACATTACAACCGTATTAATATTACTGGAGTTGAATAGATTGTTTTGGATAACAATATGGGGATGTCTGTATCCTGGTGCTGAACCAGTGGGGTTCCCAAGATTGACCCAGTATATTTCTCCTTGTTCTATTACCATAATTCTTGCTCAAGTTTCCGGGCCTGCTTTTTACGCATTTGACTTTGGATTTTAATTTCTTCAGAATCTGGATGGTCATTGAATGCATTGTTGATTTGAGAAAGAAGGTTATGGCTCTTCTTTTTTTCAATAAAATCTTGAACAGCCATAACAAACAACCTGCTTCTAGAAACGTGCATCTCACCTGCTAACTTATTTACTTCTTTGAATAATTCTTCCTGCATTGATATGGCTGTTTTTATGCTGGTTGCCATGATGAAGCCTCCTTATGAATATTTGTCACACTTACAGTATGACTACAAATTATACTAATGTCAATACCAAAGGAGAAGAAAAAAGGGGTCAGGCCCCAATTCTTCCAATTATTTTTGTCAGGTGAAGATCTGGGACGGGATGGTCAAGGCAGGGTCAAGCTTTAATAGTTTGTTTACCAGTTACCCATTTAGCAATTTTTTGTTTAATGGCAGCAAGACGATCTGAAGAAATCTGGCCAATACTTCCCAATAAAATTCTTTCCTCCACAACTGCAAGCCTGCTTACTCGAATTACGCTGTCCGACTTTAAACCGGTTTGTACGAAATCAGAATTATCGGTAGTTACTGTTTCATCTAATTCGGGAATTTCTTGATGAACCTGTGAAGATATCATGCAAATAAGCCAGTCACGATGACGCCCCGGTAATTTGCGAAGGATAAGAGCTGGCCGTAGTTTTCCTTGCTGCTGATCAGTTTGAGGAAATTTAAAGAGAATTATCTGGCCTTCGGCAATCATGCGGAGGATTCCTTAAGGTCTTTGATGGAGTAGGACGTATCTTCCTCTTCCAGCCCTCGCATAGCAGCGGTGAGTGAAAAATCATTCCATTCATGTTTACTTTGCATTACCGACTTGCTATGCAGGTATTCTACAAAGTCAAGAACTTCGATCTGCTTTATTTTCGGCAATGCTTCTACATGGTGAATTATTTTTTTCGCAAGATTCATGGCTCTATCTCCTGATCCGGCAGAAACTTCCGAATTCGTTTTGGAAATTATCAACCCCAAACTTCTCTTACTTCAATAAAAATAATACCATATTTTTTCAACAAAGTCGAGTCGTTAGTACCTTACAGGTTATTTTCTGCACAAAAAAACAAGATTTAATAATCAGAAAATGTTCTGATAAGAGTACTTATTTGCGACCAGCGGAAGTGCCCTTGGGTACGGGCCGCAAGGCCCTGTTTGGGTTGCGGGGATTGTTCCCGCATTAGAACTTAAGCTGGATATTTTATATAACGAATCGGCAGTCAATGGGGTCAGATTTGATTACTCTCTTTTGAACCAGACCCTTTTGCCGCTCTTGCTTTTTTAATTAGTGGAGAAATTGGGGGGGGCTGACCCCAATTTCTCCACAATTTCTCCAATTTCTCAGATTAGATTTGCCCTTCCCAGATAGTCTGAACGTGTGGATAGTTAAGAATTTTGTCATCCCTGGTGATAAGAGGCAACCCCATGGTCATCGCCGTCGCCGTGATAATTCGATCTGCAGGATCGGGATGAAATTGTCCCGGCAAGGTTACGGAGCGCAGGCTTATTGTGTTATCGACCGGCTTGAAACGGACAAAAGGTAAATCTTCTGTTTTGCGCACCCAGTCTCTGATGTCAATCGAAAGTTCTAATCTTCCTTTTTCAACCAGCAGGGCAACCTCCCATGTGGATATCGATGAAATAATAATGCCTTTTTCAGTGACGGCCTGATCAATAGCTTGTTTGGCACAAATTGAAAGATTTTCAGGATTACTGATCCACCATAGCCAGACATGCGTGTCCAGGACAATCATTTTAAAACCTCCCAATCATCCTCTCCGACAGGTTTGAAGGGGTCATCGTAACGGATAACGGAATTTCGTAACTCTTCTAAAATGATATGGGGTTCATCTCTGAAAGGAGAAATTTTAATTACCGGTTTTGCATGATCTGTAATAATCAAATCCTGGCCCTGCTCCTGAATTAGACGAAAATATTTAAGAGCTTGTGGCTTGAAAGCTGATTTAGAAATAAAATTTGCCATGAGTTTCTCCTGTTGTCCCTCACTTAACCGGTTATTTGTGACCTTGTTACCATAGTCATAAATAACCTGTCAAAGAAAAAAGTGCCCGTACCGGGTTCATTTCAATATATCGCTGACAGGTAAAAAGGCAGGTTTCTTGATCATGGCTGGCGAGTTTGCAGGTCGGCAACGATTTCCTGTAAGTTGTGGTGATGCTTTTCTGCAAGCAAAAAACGGGGACAAAAAAAGAGAGAGCAGATTTCTCCACTCTCTCTTTTTCATTAACAATCAAACCAAAAGTCAACCATCCAAAAGTCAACCATTATGACGAACCGGTGACCAGTTTAAGCTGAAACCGCCTTGAGCATCAAGTTGGTCAAACGGTTACAGAAGGTCTCCGGTGAAACCACTTTGGAGCCTTCGGTCAGAAGGGCCTGATCATAAAGCAGTTCAGCGAACTCTTTCAGGATATCACTCTCACCTTTGCTGTCATAAAGTTCGCGCATTTTCTGCAGCAGTTCATGATTGGCATTGATTTCCAGAACCCGCTTACTGGGCGGCACCGGCTGGTTGGCGGCTTTCAATATCCGCTCCATACTCGCGCTCATATCATGTTCGCCAGCAACCAGACAAACCGGGCTTCCGGTCAAACGCTGGGAGAGCTTGACATCCGCGACCTTGGCATCGCCTAAACTCTTTTTGATGAATTTGATCAGTTCGGAAAACTCATCCGCAAGTTTTTTCTCCTGCTCTTCACTCTCTTTTTTCTCATCTTCACTCTGCAGGTCGACATCACCTTTGACGACGGATTTCAATTTTTTCCCTTTATACTCATTTAGGCCCTGAATCACCCACTCATCAACCGGGTCGGTCAACAGCAACACTTCAAAGTTTTTCTCTTTAAAAACTTCAAGATGGGGCGAAGCGATCAGGACATCGCGCTCTTCGCCGGTGATATAGTAGATCTCCTTCTGGGCTTCCGGCATTCTGTCAATGTATTCCTGAAGGGTTGTCAGCTCATCTCCAGCCGTCGAGGGACATAACAGCAGATCGGAAATCGCTTCTCTATTCTCAAAATCGCTGTGCAGCCCCTCTTTAAGTACCTGACCGAAAACCGACCAGAATTTTTCATAGGTTTCACGCTCATCCTTGAGCATGGCGGCCAGGCGTTCAAGAACTTTTTTCACCAGATTCTTTTTAATCTTGCCGACAATCCGGTCCTGCTGCAGAATCTCGCGTGAGACATTAAGAGAGATATCGGCGGAATCAACCACGCCCTTCACAAAACGCATATAAACCGGCAGCAGTTCTTCACAGTTGTCCATAATAAAGACATTGCGCACATAAAGCTGCATGCCCGATTTATTCTCCGGCGTAAAGAGATCAAACGGCGCCTGGGACGGAATAAACATCAAAGCGTTATATTCGAGAATACCCTCCGCATTCAGATGAATAATATCGAGCGGATCATTCCAGTCATGCGACAGGTGTTTATAGAACTCTTTGTACTCCTCATCCTTGACTTCACTCTTACGCTTATTCCACAGCGGCTTCATCGAATTTAAGGTCTCGGTTTCGATCTTTTTAATCGGCTCGGCCCCTTCAATCGGTTTGCCTTCATCATCCTTGGGAATCTCCTGCCGCTCAATATCCATCTCTATCGGATAAGTAACAAAGTCGGAATATTTTTTCACCGTCGAGCGGACAACCCACTCTTTGGTATAATCCTGGTCTTCATTTTCAGAAGTTTCACGGAGATAAAGAGTAACTTTGGTGCCGCGTTCAGCCTGATCACACTCTTCGATGGTATAGCTGCCGTCACCTTTTGACTCCCAACGCCAGGCCTTATCCGACCCGGCGGCCCGGCTCGTCAGAACCACGCGCTCAGCCACCATGAAACTCGAATAAAAACCAACCCCGAACTGCCCGATTAAATCCACATTTGCATCAGCTTTATCTTTATTAGCGGAAAGAGCTTCAACAAAACCTTTGGTGCCGGATTTGGCAATAGTTCCCAGATTTTCGATAATTTCTTCCCGGGTCATACCGATACCGTTATCGATGACCGAAATTGTCCGCTCTTTTTCATCGGTTTCAATCCGGATTTTAAACTCGGTATCGTCGCCCAGAATAGATTGATCGGTCTGACTCTTGAATTTCAGTTTGTCCAGCGCGTCGGAAGCATTGGAGATAAGTTCGCGCAGGAAAATCTCTTTGTGGGAATAGAGGGAGTGGATTATCAAATCCAACAACTGCTGAATCTCAGTTTCAAACTGCATAGTCTCTTTCTTACTCATTGGCACATTTCCTCTCCGGTTAGTTATAATGTTAAAGTAAGGTTAATTGTTTCCAGATGTAAATTCAGTTGCCAAGATATTTATGACCCAGTTAATTGTCAAGGGGAGATTTGTGAGAATTTCGACAAGGTTCGCATAAAAACAGAGAGATTGACATTGATAAACATCGATAGTAAAGAACAGTAGTTATAGTCGGTACTGTACTGTACGGTACGGTACGGTACGGTGCGGTACGGGCTTTATCTCATTAAAAAATCCGAGATCTGACATCTTGAATCATGCCGCAATATTTCATCCTTTTTCTGGTCGGACTGGTCGCCGGCTGCCTTAATGTTATTGCCGGCGGCGGCTCTTTTCTGACGATCCCGCTGCTGATTTTTATGGGCCTGCCGCCGGTGATTGCCAACGGCACCAACCGGGTCGGCATTCTCTGTCAAAATATTGCCGCCTCCTGGAGTTTTCAGCGCCATAAGGTTGTTGACTGGCGCTACGTCCGCTGGGCCACTGTACCGGCAGTAATCGGGGCCTTGATCGGTTCTAAGGTTGCGGTCATAATCGGCGATGCGATGTTCAAAAACATCCTTGCCACCTTAATGATTGTCGTAACCTTATGGACCCTCTGGGATCCGCTGAAAAAGAAATTTGCCAAAGAGAGCGCCAAACCCTTCAACCGAAGCGCTCTGGTTGTTGGATTTTTTTTCGTCGGCATCTACGGCGGTTTTGTGCAGGCCGGAGTCGGTTTTCTGGTTCTGGCGGCAACAACGATGGCGGGCCTTGACCTGGTTAAAGGCAACGCGGTTAAAGTTTTAAGCATTCTGGCCTATACCATAATTTCACTGATAATTTTTGCCCTGGAAGGCAAAATAGACTGGACTCTGGGACTGGTTCTTGCCGGCGGCACCATGCTCGGCAGCCAGATCGGAGTGCATCTTACGGTCTTAAAAGGCCATAAATGGATCAAAAAGGTAGTCACGATCACAGTTATAATTATGGCGATCAAATTGATAATCTCTTAACCCGAGCGAAAAAAATATGATTGTAGAAATTCTCGCAACCGGCAATGAACTTTTAAGCGGAGCCCTGGTCGATACCAATTCCGCCTACATCTCGGAAAAAATCGGTGAAATCGGCCTGATGGCGACCCGCCAGACCCTGGTCGGCGACGATGAAAGTGTACTGGAATCAACTTTCGCCGAACTCGCCAACCGGGCCGATATTATTATCGTTACCGGCGGCCTCGGCCCGACCCGTGATGATTTAAGCCGGGAGATTGCGGCCCGGAGCGCCGGAGTCGAACTTGAACTTGATCAGCCAAGCCTTGCAAAAATTGAAGACTTCTTTCTCGCCCGAGGCAAAAAGGCACCCCAAAACAATCGGATTCAGGCTCAATTTCCGGCCGGGGCCGAAATCCTTGAAAACCCGATCGGCACGGCTCCGGGTTTTGCCCTGAAAATCAAGCGCGGCACATTCTTCTTTATGCCCGGGGTCCCGGCGGAAATGCGGAAAATGCTCAAAGAGCAGGTTCTCCCCCGCATCAAAAAAATGCTCAAAGACCCCTACTTTTATGAGTGTAAAACCATCTCTTCTTTCGGCCTGGGTGAATCGGCTCTCGAAGAAAGATTAGACGGTTTTTCCGAGCGTTTTCCCGATATCGACCTCGGCTTCCGGGCCAGTTTTCCTGAAGTTCAGGTTAAACTGTATCAGAAAAAAAGATCACATAAAGATTTAGTTAATGAGCAGCAAGCGGCGGTCAACTGGATCAAGGAAAGGCTGGGAGAAAAGATAGTTTCACTTGACGGAAAATCTCTGGCGGCAACGGTGGGTAAACTCCTGATTGATAAAAAAGTGACCCTGGCGGTAGCCGAGAGCTGTACCGGCGGCCTGATTGCCAACCTGCTGACCAATAATGCCGGCAGTTCTGAATATTTCATCCTCTCCGCGGTCACCTATGCCGACAGCGCCAAACAGAAAATCCTTGGAGTTAAGCCTGAGACTTTAGAAAAATACGGCGCGGTTTCCGAAGAAACGGCAAAAGAGATGGCGGCCGGCGCCCGCAGGCTTGCCGGAGCCGCCTATGCCATTGCAACCACCGGCATCGCCGGGCCTACCGGCGGCAGTCCCGAAAAACCGGTGGGCACCATCTGTATCGCCTGCGCCGGCCCTGACAGCATCATCAGTAAACGCTATCACTTTGCTTTCGGGAAACGGCAGCTCAATAAAAAAATCTTCACAGCCCAGGCCCTCGACATTCTGCGCCGGGAGTTAAGATCAATTTCCTGACGATTTTTTTTGACGCATTTTTTCTGGACAAACCTTTTTCTTACTAATAATATCAACATAGGCTCTGCAATTTATCAAAAAAAATCGTAACTATTCAGCCAAATTTTACCCCCCACCTTCTGGAGGGGGCGGGGGTGGTTTTTCGTAAGCGGTTGCGGAAACGATTTCGTTGTTTTTCGGAAGCGAGCGGGAGCCCATCAGCATTGCAACTGTTTGAGCGTAAGCGAGTTTTGCAGGGCGGGCGCAGCGCGCGTAAGGAAAAACAGAAATCTTAACGCCGAGCGGAGAAAAACCGCGCCCGACCCCGGATTCGGCTGAATAGTTACGTTTTTTGTTTTAAAACCGGAAAATAACCTGTAAAGCGCTAAAGTTTCAACCGATTTCTGCCGATAAGCAAACTACCATGAATGACTTTTTTGCACCGATAACGCCTGATTCCTTTTTTGTCAGCCCCGCCCGGCAGCAGGAATCCCGCCGGCAGATGGCGGGCAACGCCCTCAACGCTGGAATTACGGCCTATCAAAAGGGCGACTATAAGACCGCGATTACCGCTTTTCGCAATGCCATCGGGCTCAATCCGCAAGGTGAAAACGCGGTCGATATCGGTAACTACGTTGCCAGTTCCTACCTCAAACTGGGCGATAACCGCAATGCCGCCAAAGCCTATGAAGAGGCGATTAAATTAGACAGATCCCGGGATGACACCCACATCAAACTTGGTAATCTCTACTATTCCGATGAGCGTTATCAGGAAGCGGAAGCCGAGTATGCCGAAGCTGTCAAAATCAATCCGCAGCCGGCCAATCTTTACTCTCTGGGACAGGCCCAGATAAAAACCGGTAATTTCAAGGGCGCGGAAGAGCAGTTTTCCAAAATCGAGCGTATTGCCCACGGCGCGGTCAACGGGCCCTACGGTATGGGTTTGACTTACAGCGCTCAGGGCCGTTACGATGACGCGATTGCCAAATTCAAGGAAGCGATAGATATTGACGATGAGTTTTATGACGCTTATCTGGAGATGGGCTACGCCTATGCCGATATGGGCGATATGGACAGTGCCCAGGAGGTTTTTGAATTTTTAGAAGATCCCAGTCCCGAACTGGCCGATCTTCTAAGCCGCTATATGTATAAAGCCGATACCCCGAAGTTCTCTTTTGCCCGGGCTGAAGGGGCATTCCCCTATCTGCAGCCGGCGAAAACCAAGGTTTCCTCACTCGATAGTTACCTGACAACCGCTAACGCTTCCAAAAACTTCAAGATGGTCTTTCAGTTCGATAAGGAGATGGATCGCGAGTCGGTGGAAAAGGTTTACAACTGGAATATCAGCCGTTCAACCTCCAGTGAGCCGGGCGCATTTTACAACTTCGGCAATCCCTTGCCGGATACTGAAATAAAACTCAAATCCGTTCCTGAATACGTTTATTACGACGACAAACAACTGACCGCGACCGTCTATTTTAAAATCACGCAAAATGCCACCGCTGACGGCACTTTAGACCCGGCCCACATCGTTTTCAAATTCAGCGGCGAAGACAAATACGGCCTGAAAATGGACCCGAAAGCCGATGAATTCTCCGGTTTTTCCCGGGTCGGGTAAAGATAAATCATTATCAAATCATTATCGAAAATCACATTCAGCCAAATTCTTCAGCGACCAGGCCAAAAATTATTTTATCGGCTTTTTTCATCAGGATTTCTCTCGATTCAGCCGGGAGAAAGGAGTGAGAAAAGGCTAGTTTAATCATTGCCAAAGCATCCCATAACGTAAAATTATCCACCAGGCGCGAAGCGGTCAGGTATTCATTAGTCAGCGTTGTCCGGCTGATTCCGGGATTGTCGGTACAGATTGTCAAAGGCAGGCCCATCTCCCACAACTTTTTCAGAGGGTAGAGCTTACGCGCGTCGGCGGCACTATCTGATTTTTCTCCTGAAACTTCCTGAAGCGGGTCGTAAAAACCAACCACCTCCAGATTGCTGGTCGGACAGAGTTCCAGGCAGATATTGCGATTTCGAAAACGGGCCGCCAGCTCCGGTGCGTCAACCAGCGTTAAACCATGCCCGATACGGTCGGCGTTAAGATGGTAGGCCGCCTGCCATATCCTGGCGGCCGGGGTTCCCTCGCCGGCATGAATGGTTACCGGCAGGCAGCGTGCGAAAATCTTCTCCAGGGAAGCGGCAATTTCTTTTCCTTTAAGGTCACCGCTCTCTTCTTTTCCGGCCAAATCAAGGCCGACAACAAAATCCCGCAACTCGGAATCATCACAAGCCTTGACCGCGAGTTCCGCGGCTTGTTTTAAGCGCGCCTGTGAACCCTCGGTAAAATCCCGACGATCGCTGATTATGATAAAACCGAAAGCGGGCCGCCACAGCTGGTCGCGATCTTCTTTGCGCAAGCGCGAAAGCTCCCGTGAAAAAAGCCGCAGAAAGCCAAGCCCGTCTCCGTCCAGGTATTTCAGCGGGCTGCCCCGTAATTCGCAATAGAGCAGCCGCTCACTTTTGGCATAATTGTAGACTTCCTGAGCATACTGAGCAATTGCCGCCTGATGCCCTAAAATTGCCGACCCGGTCAGCTCGCCCGGCCGCTCATAGGCGGCAAAACCGTGTTCTCCGGCCAACAGAGCAAAACGGGGTCGGGTCGCTGTAAACAGATGCTTTTCTAAAACCTGCTCCTCAAGGTTCACCAGCAACGCCGCGCAGTTGGCGCTGCGATTGCCGTTTTTAAGTTGTTCGGGCCATTCCCAGGGCCAACTTGCCTTTTGCAAAAGCCCGGCGACCCGGCTGAGAGCCGCCGCTTTTTCGTTTTCGGACAGGGCTTTCCAGACCTTGGCCCCCACCCGTTTCTGGGCGGCGACATCTAAAATTCCACCCAGATGACAATGGAGTTCAGCTTTCGGCAAACATCGCAGCCAGTCCCGATGGTTTTCGAGCAACCGGGTTTTGCGCAATTTTTCGATAGTTCTGGGGGCCAGGCGATAGAGACTGCGCCAATTTTCATGTTTTTCATCCCGGCTTACGGCGGCCAGATAGTTACCCAAAAGCTGCTGTCCCTCTTTTTCCCGACTATTTATCTCCGCGGCCAGGCTTGTCGCGGCAGCGGTCGCCGGCCACCGGCAACTGCTGAAGTTACATTTCGCGGCGTTAATCTCCGGCGCCAACGGCAGAGGGAAACGTTTTCCGGTGACCGGGCCCTGTTCCCGCCAGTCAACATCAAGCAGATCACTGCGATAACCGCGCCCGACAAAAAGCGGCATCACCACGGAAACACAAGCCATTTCCCGTTCTGTCAGATTACGGGCCGGAGCCGCCGGCTCCAGAACTTTTTCCGGCAACGGTCGAATCATAAATTCGGGTTGCGCGAACCTGAGCACTGACGGCAGAGCGCCATTATCAACCACATGGAGTAACGCGTCACAGCCAAAAACCGTTCCCGCCCACTGTAAATCGGCACTCATGGTTTTCCTACCGCCCGCCAGAGAGAGCATAACCTTACCCGAATCTCCGGAAAACTCCCGCGCTTTAAGTACCACCCGCAGCGTCAATTCCCGAATCATCCGGCACTCATCTTCCCCCGCCAGCTCATTAGTGCCGGCCGCCTGCCAGACGCGCAAAGGCCGAATATTACCCAGCAGATTCCACCATTTGGCCAAAGTTTCAAGACTGGCAAGCGTCTTTTCGCCTTCGGTCGTGACTACCCAGAGTTCATCCGGGGGCCGCAGACTCTGTTCCCGACATAAAGTCAAAAGCCGTTCACGTTCCGGATGTTTTTCGTAAAGCGGCAAAAAACCGGGATCGACGAAAGCCAGAACTTCGGGAATTACGGCCCAGCTCGCGCCCAGCGTACAGACAAGAATATTCTTCACAGCAGATAGAACTCCTTTTCATCCTGATCACAAAACTCACCGGGCCCGAACTTCATCTTCTTCTGCCAGCAACGGCGGCAAAGATCAAAGTAGACCACAAAATCTTCATCTTTGATAATCCGTCTGACCGCCTGGCGCAGGCGGGCGATAACCACCTCCGTCGCTTCAACTTCAAATACTGATTTCTGCACCCTGAAACCGTAACTTTCCATCTTTTTCGCGACCTTACGCAACCGCTTGGGGTCACGAATATCATAAATTACCAGCCAATGTTTCATCTTCACAAAATCTCAAACGCCACAAGTTTTATCAATGTGCCGGTACCGTCGGTCAAGGCTTTGCGGCTGCAATCTTCACACAATGGATAGATAAAAAAATAGTCTTTTTTACTATCGACCACGGCCAGCACCAGATCCCTTAATCGCTCCATTCGTCCCGGTTCCATCTCGCACTGAAAGAAAGATTTCTGCACGCGCAAGCCGAAATCCTCCAAAATTTTGGCCGTCCGGCGCAAACGTTTAGGATTGGTAATATCGTAACAGACAAGATAAATCATAAAAAAATCTGTTCAAAGCACGATTTTTAAAACTCTATTTAATCTGAAAAGGTTTGTAACAACTCTCTTCACCATTCAGAACCCGGCGGAAATGTTTGATCTGTTCAAAAAATATTTTTTTATGGGTTATCCGGCCATCAACCGGAGGATAGAAGAAAGGCGTATCGAGCTTTTTTTCAAATTGCGTGATTACTTTGCGCAGTCCCTCTTTCGTCAACAAAACTCCCCGTTTTTCAGGGGGCTCGTAGTCGGATTCAGACTCATTCTTTTCCGGAGACCGGGGATAATCACTTTCTTCGGCAAAGGAAACATCTTCAAAATTTCCTTCCGACAGTATCCCCAGGTTAAACATGGAAGCCGTCAGGGTATCGGCCAACGGCACGCGAAATTCCTCGACCAAATCGAAAGCCAGGGCCTGCTTTCCGTAATTAAGTTTGTGCAGATAACCAACGTAAGGATCAAGGCCCGCTCCCTCCAGGGCCGCGTCAACTCGATAAAAAATCAGGGTGTAGAGAAAACTTAAAACCGCGTTAACATTATCCTGCGGCGGATTCATGCTCCGTCCCTGAAAAACCGCCCATTGCGGATTTATGGCCTGCTGGAAAACCGAAAAATAGGTCCTGGCGCCATACCCCTCGTAACCCCGTATTGAATCAACAGTTTCGGCTTTATTCAAAGAGAAAAGTGTCTCTTTCATCTCTTTAATAGCGGTTTCCGCCTTCTCATTCGCACTTTTTGTCCGGATGATTCTCTGCATAAATGTCAATTGATTTCGCAACTTGCCCCGCACCACACTGCGCGCGAATTCCAAAGTAAACTTTTCATCTTCAATAGACTTAAACTGTTTTTGCCGTAAAAAAACATTTTTCCCGGCCGCGAAAGCAAATTTACCGTTAAATTTCCCGTTGCGATGCAAAAAAACCGTATCGATCTGATGCCGCATCAAAAGATTAATCGCCGCACTGGTAATCTCAATCCGGCCGACAATAACCAACTGTTCGGTCTTGAAAGGAAAGATCGTCTTTAAAAGATCGTCGCCCTTACGCAATTGGAGAACATCTCCTTTTTTGACCAAACGCCCGTAGTCAGATACCACATAAATTATCGACATCTAATTGACCTTTAAGTGTAATCGGTTAGGTATAGTATAACGGCTAAGGGCTCAACATACCAACGTCTCAATCCTTTTTTTCAGAAGGCTTTTTTCATCCTAAGTCTGGTTCTTCTCATATTCGCAGTTATAATGCCCATCGTCTCAATCCTTTTTTTCAGAAGGCTTTTTTCATCCAGAGGCACCTGGGGCAAGTATTATAACCATCTACCGTCTCAATCCTTTTTTTCAGAAGGCTTTTTTCATCCGGCTAGATGAGAATGTTTACCCGGTGGGGTCTGATCTTTCGTCTCAATCCTTTTTTTCAGAAGGCTTTTTTCATCGATGGGATGTCCCAGGAGGATGCAGAATCTCTAATCGTCTCAATCCTTTTTTTCAGAAGGCTTTTTTCATCATAAATCATAAAATTCAATAAATTATGGTCAAAACTAAAAGTCTCAATCCTTTTTTTCAGAAGGCTTTTTTCATCAAGGAGAAATGATGGAGAAAATACTTACAGGAGTAAATAAAAAGTCTCAATCCTTTTTTTCAGAAGGCTTTTTTCATCAAGATGACCTTGTAGGCTTATTCAATCCATAACAGGAGGGTCTCAATCCTTTTTTTCAGAAGGCTTTTTTCATCGATAATGCTTTATACGATTTATGGTAATGTAATGAAACGCGTCTCAATCCTTTTTTTCAGAAGGCTTTTTTCATCGAGAGAGTTCATGAAAGCAATTATCGAAATCACCACCGGTCTCAATCCTTTTTTTCAGAAGGCTTTTTTCATCAATTGAACACTGGCCCCTAACCAAAATTATCGAATACGGTCTCAATCCTTTTTTTCAGAAGGCTTTTTTCATCAAAACGTAGTTAAATGCGCGAAAAAAACCGGACAAGAGCCCGTCTCAATCCTTTTTTTCAGAAGGCTTTTTTCATCCAGAAACCACTTGAACAGAAACCATTAAAAGCCTCGTCTCAATCCTTTTTTTCAGAAGGCTTTTTTCATCCGGGTATGGCCCTTATTATAAAAGTCACGTGCTTTATTGGCTCGTCTCAATCCTTTTTTTCAGAAGGCTTTTTTCATCGTGTAAATCGCAACGGCTTTAACGGCCGCGATAGACTGCGTCTCAATCCTTTTTTTCAGAAGGCTTTTTTCATCGGGGCCGCACCCGGCCCCGAAAATCCCCCGTGAGATCAAGAGTCTCAATCCTTTTTTTCAGAAGGCTTTTTTCATCACCCCAGCCGGGAACAAATAATTGAGGCGGCCCGGATAACCAGTCTCAATCCTTTTTTTCAGAAGGCTTTTTTTCATCCTAGAAATACAAAATGCTTTCCAC
>WFRP01000146.1 GCA_015486505.1 Pseudomonadota bacterium
CGGGGGTGGTTTTTCGTAAGCGGTTGCGGAAACGATTTCGTTGTTTTTCGGAAGCGAGCGGGAGCCCATTAGCATTGCAACTGTTTGAGCGCAAGCGAGTTTTGCAAGGCGGGCGCAGCGAGCTTAAAGGAAAAACAGAAATCTTAACGCCTAGCGGAGAAAAACCGCGCCCGACCCCGGATTCGGCTGAATAGTTACGCAGTTTACAACCTCCCCCCGCAACTGACCGCAGGCGGCGCTGATATCGCCGCCTTTGCTTTTTCGGGTCATCACCATCAAACCATGCTGCTGCAGACAGTTCACAAAAGCTGCTATCTTTTGCGGTTGCGGCCGCCTGAACGATAATTCAGGATGTTCGTTAAAGGGAATCAGATTGATTTTGGCCGGTAAATCGCCAATCAATGCCGCCAGACGTTCGGCATCGGCCGGCGCATCATTCAGCCCGGCAAAAAGAATATATTCAAAGGTTATCCGCCGCTGATTGGTTGCCGGGTATCTGCGGCAGGCCGCCAGCAGGGTGCGCAAATTATAGCGCCGGTTAATCGGCATCAGCTCACTCCGCAGTTTATCATCGGCGGCATTAAGCGAGATTGCCAACGCAACATTCATCTTCTGCCCCAGCTTGATAATTTCCGGAGCCAAACCGCAGGTTGAAAGGGTTAAGCGGCGGCGGGAAAACTGCAGGCCGTCATCATACAGCAGAATTTCAAGCGCTTTAAGAACTTGAGCAAAATTATCCAGAGGCTCACCCATTCCCATCAGGACAATATTCGAAATATCGCCGCGCGCCCGACTCTCAGGATCGAGAATCCCCGCGACCTGAATAACCTGGTCAACAATTTCCGCCGCGGTTAACTGCCGTTTAAAACCGGAGCCGCCGGTCAGACAGAAACGGCAACCCATCCGGCAGCCGACCTGCGTCGAAATACAGAGCGTCAAACGGTCCTGATCGGGGATCAGGACGGTCTCGATTGTCTGCCCGTCATCTAATTGAAAAAGAAATTTCCGGGTCCCGTCCTGCGATTTCTGTTCTTTAAGCAGCACAAGCTGCCCAATAAATGCAACCCCCTGCAGATGCTCCCGGCAACTCCGGGAAAGGTTGTTCATACTGTTGATATCTTTAACCCGCTGCAGATAGAGCCAGCGGATAATCTGGTCCGCCCGATAGCGCTCCTTGCCGATACCGGCCAACTGTTCCACCAGTTCCGAACGGGTCAGCCCCTTAAGATTCAATTTTATCATCTATGATGCATTCGCAATAGAATTAAACTTTCCCCAGCGCCATTTACTTGTTCTTGAGCCAGCGGGCGTTGGCGAGGCCGAGTTGTTTGACTTTATAATTCATCACCCTTTTGCTGATTCCCAACATGGCGGCGGCATCTTTCTGTACCCAGTTGCAGACTTCCAGAGTCTCGACAATCAGGGCGCGTTCGACCGCGTCAAGCTTTAACCCCTGCGGCGGGATTTTGAACATGGCAGAAGTTTCAGCGCTGGCATCGCTTGAGTTCAGATCGCGCATAAACATAAGATCCGAGACCATAATTTCGGACCCGTCACTCATCAACACGGCCCGTTCAATACAGTTCTGCAATTCACGAACATTGCCCGACCAGTGATGTTTCTGCAGAAAGCGGGCGGCATCAGGATGCAGCGAGCTGATATTCTTCTTCAAATCGGCCGCGAACTTGCGAATAAAAAACTCAGCCAGCAGCGGGATATCTTCACGCCGTTCACGCAAAGGCGGAATATGAACGTTGATCACATTTATACGATAGAAAAGGTCCTCCCGAAAATTTCCTTCCCGGATTATCCGGGCCAGATCCTTATTCGAAGCCGAAATTATCCGGGCGTCAACCTTGATGGTTTTATCGCCGCCCAAACGCTCGAACTCCTTTTCCTGTAAGACCCGCAGCAGTTTGGCCTGGGTCCCGAGGCTCATATCACCGATTTCATCGAGAAAAAGGGTGCCGCGGTCGGCCTGTTCAAAACGCCCGATGCGCTGGCGGCTGGCCCCGGTATAAGCCCCTTTTTCGTGACCGAAAAGTTCACTTTCGAGCAGATTATCATGCAAGGCCGCGCAGTTTACCTTGATAAAACTTTTTGCCGCCCGGGGACTGCTGTAGTGAATCGCCCCGGCGACCAGCTCCTTCCCGGTCCCGGTCTCGCCTGAGATTAAAATGCTGGCATTGCTTGCCGACACTTTATTTAACAGCGCGAAAACCTGTTTGATCGCGGCGCTCTCACCAATAAAATTATCAAAACGATAGATGACATTGCGCTCATGACGCAGGTAGGTAATTTCATGTTCATAAAAACGTACTTTCAGCGCCTTTTCGATCCGCAGGCAAAGCTCTTCAATTCCGTAGGGACGCTGAATAAAATCGGCGGCCCCGGCCCGCATAAGCGCGGCCACATCATCAACCGAGATGGCCGACGCCATCAAAACTACAGCCGTTGAAGAAAGAATCGCATCTTCCCCCAGGAGAAATTCGACCCCGCCGCCGGGCAGCAGACTGACCTCAGCTAAAAGCAGCTGACAGGATATTTTCTTAAGTTGAGCCCGGGCGGCTTCACCGCAATCGAACTCATCCACCTGAAACCCGAGTTCGCGTAAGGCAGCGGCCGTCTCCTGCCGGATTCGGCTTTTGCGATCAACGATTATAATTTGCCCCGCCGGCCCCATAATTTATTCCTTTATTCCCACTCTATGGTTCCCGGAGGCTTCGACGAAATGTCGTAAACCACCCGGTTAATCCCGCGGACTTCATTAATAATCCGATTGGCAATCCGGCCTAAAAGATCGTAAGGCAGGCGGACCCAGTCGGCCGTCATCCCGTCGCGGCTGTTGACCGCGCGCAAGGCGATAACCTTCTCATAGGTACGTTCATCGCCCATAACGCCGACGGTTTTTACCGGAATCAAAACCGCGAACGACTGCCATATCTCCAGATACAAACCGGCCGCCCGAATCTCTTCCAGGAGAATGGCATCGGCCTGGCGCAGAATCTTCAAGCGCTCTTCGGTAACCTCACCCAGCACCCGGATTGCCAGGCCCGGCCCCGGAAAAGGCTGACGATCAACCACTTCGGAGGGCAGACCCAGTTCCCGGCCGACTTCACGCACCTCATCCTTGAACAGTTCGCGTAGAGGCTCAACCAGTTTAAGCTGCATCTGCTCCGGCAGGCCGCCGACATTGTGATGACTTTTAATTACCGCCGACGGCCCCTTGAACGAAACGCTCTCAATCACATCGGGATAGAGAGTGCCCTGGGCCAGAAAATCAACCTCCTCAATTGCCTGAGCCTCTTCCTCGAAAACCCGGATAAACTCGTTGCCGATTATTTTACGCTTCTTCTCCGGATCAGTGACCCCGGCCAAAAGTGTAAGAAAATTTTTACTCGCGTCGACATAACGCAGGTTCATCTTGAAATTCCGGCCGTACATCTCCTGAACCTGCTCGGCTTCGTCATGGCGCAAAACCCCGTTATTGACGAAAATACAGGTCAACTGCTCACCCAAGGCTTTATGCAGAAGCATCGCCGCAACCGATGAATCAACCCCGCCGCTTAAACCCAGAATGACTTTGCCGGAACCGACCTGGGCTCTGATGTTGGCAATCGCGGTCTCAATAAACGAGTGCATAGTCCAGAGGCCGCCGCAGTTGCAGATCGAATAAACAAAGTTTCGCAGAAGCTGATGACCATTTACGGTATGGACAACTTCAGGGTGAAACTGCAGGCCCCAAATCCGCCTTTCAGGATTGGCAAAAGCGGCAATAGCGGCGTTTTCAGTCGATCCGATCGCGGTAAAACCCTCCGGCAACGCCAGAACTTTATCTCCGTGACTCATCCAGACCTGCTCGGGAAAGTTCAGATTCGCCCACAGAGGATCGTCGCTCAGGGCCTTAAGGCTCGCCATGCCGAATTCCCGCTGCTCGGAGTGGCCGACCTCACCGCCAAGTTGCTCGGCAATTTCCTGCATACCGTAACAGATCCCTAAAACCGGCACATTCAGGCTGAACACCCCGCTGTCAACGTGGGGCGCACTACTGCCGTAGGTACTTGAAGGGCCGCCGGAAAGAATAATTCCCCGCGGGGAAAATTGACGAATCTTTTCGAAAGCAAGATTATAGGGATGAATCTCACAATAGACCTTGTGCTCACGAACCCGGCGGGCAATCAGCTGGGTGTACTGTGAACCAAAATCAAGCACCAGGATCTTCTCCTCGTGAATATCAGGCTGCTGCATGTTTTTCCTTTTATTGGTCGTTCGAATTACTCTAAACGATAGTTCGGCGCTTCCTTGGTGATGATCACATCATGAACATGACTCTCACGCAGGCCCGCCGGGGTTATTCTGGTCATCCGGGCATCATGACGCAGTTGCTCAATATTAGCACAGCCGGCATAACCCATACCGGAACGTAAACCGCCTAAAAGTTGATAAATACTTGATGAAAGATACCCTTTATAAGGCACCCGGCCCTCAATCCCTTCCGGGACCAGTTTTTTCTGATCGTCAATGCAATCCTGAAAATAACGATCCTTACTCCCGGACTGCATTGCCCCTAAAGAACCCATTCCCCGATAAAGTTTATAGCTGCGCCCCTGATAGAGTATGGTCTCTCCGGGACTCTCTTCTGTACCCGCAAAAAGCGAACCGATCATCACCGTCTGCGCGCCGGAAGCAATCGCTTTAACCACATCGCCGGAAAATTTAATGCCGCCGTCGGCAATCATCGGAATGTTGTATTTTTCCGCGACCGTATTACAGTCAAGCAGAGCGCTGACCTGCGGCACGCCAATCCCGGCCACAATTCGGGTAGTGCAGATCGAACCGGGTCCGATACCGATTTTTATCGCGTCCGCCCCGGCTTTAATCAAGGCTTCGGCACCGGCGGCGGTGGCGACATTGCCGACTATCAACTGGCAGTCAAAGGTTTTGCGGGTTGCCGCCACCGCGTCAAGCACGCCCTGACTATGCCCGTGGGCGGTGTCAATAACAATGACATCGACCCCGGCTTTAAGCAAAGCCTCAATCCGGGCCTCACGATCGCCGGCCACCCCGACCGCGGCCCCGACCCGCAGACGCCCCATACCGTCTTTACAGGAGTCCGGATATTTGCGGGTCTTTTCAATATCCTTTATCGTAATCAAACCCTCAAGACGATTTTTTTCATCAACCACCAGCAGTTTTTCGATCCGGTGGGCGTGGAGCAGGACTTTGGCCTCATCCATACTGATGCCTTTGCTTACCGTCACCAGATTATCCTTGGTCATAATATCCCGCAGAGCCCGGTCCATCCGGGTTTCAAACCTGAGATCCCGGTTGGTAACAATGCCGACAAGCTGATCCCCGTCTACAATCGGCACCCCGGAGATGCGGTATTTCTCCATCACGGCCAAAACTTCGTGAACCTTGTTCTCCGGCGCCATGGTAATCGGATCGACAATCATACCGCTCTCGGATTTTTTGACCTTATCAACCTCAAGAGCCTGAGAGGCAATCGACATATTTTTGTGGATTATCCCGATTCCACCCTCACGCGCCATACAGATCGCAGTTTTGGATTCAGTCACCGAATCCATCGCCGCGCTTATGAGTGGGGTATTGAGTTTTATATCCTTCGTCAACCAGGTCGAAAGATCCACCTGATTCGGCAGCACATTGGAATAACTCGGCTGAATCAGAACGTCATCAAATGTAAACCCGGTTAAGATTTCTTTTGATTTCATCATATTTCTCCATTAGTGCCTTACAGGTTATTTTCTTGTTTTAAAACAAGAAAATGTTCTGATAAGAGTACTTATTTGCGGGCCGGTAACTTTCTTTTGGGTTGCGGGATCTGTTCCCGCATTAGTACAAAGCCGGATCCGACAAACGAAATGCCGCGGTTTCTCTTGGCGTCTTTGCGTCTTGGCGGGAGACAAAAAAGCAGTTATCCCACAAAGATGTCTATACCCTTCAGGGTGCAAAGACTAACCAGATTAAATAATTTGCAGAAAACACAATAAAACCTGTAAAAACTACCACTTACATCAAGTCAGAAAGTTGAGTTATTTATTAAAATAGTGCTTCGCCATTTCAACCTCTTCGCGGCTGCCGATATAAACGGGGCTGCGCTGATCAAGATCATAACAATCAAGTTCCAGAATCGGCCGGCGCCCGTCACTGGCGGCGCCGCCAGCCAGACCAACCAGATAGGCCATCGGATTGAGCTCGAAAGGCAGACGCAATTTCCCCTGCGGCGCCGTAGTCGTCGCCGGATACATAAAAAGACCGCCGCCTTTTAATAGAATCTGATTGATATCCGGCACAAAGCCGCCGCTGTAGCGCAGTTTGTAACCGTCCTCTTCAAGTTTTTTGACCACTGCTTCATGTTCCGGCAGATAGTCGCGGCGAATACCGCCCGGACTGAAAATCCTGCCGCTTTCTTTAACCTTGATAAACTCTTTAGTCAAAACATACTCGCCCAGGTTATTCAGCGTAAACTCATGCACCCCGTTACCGGCGCCATAGACCAGAGTGGTGCGGGGGCCGTAAAGAACATACATCGCCCCGACCTGATGACAGCCGCTTAGCAAGGGATCGTCTCCGGCATAAATCGCGACAATCGTACCCACCGAAAGATTAACGTCAACCAGCGATGAACCATCAAGCGGATCGTAACAGACCGAATAACCGCCGCTGCGGTTCTGTCGTTCAAAGATAATAATCTCACTCTGCTCTTCAGAGATAATCCGGCTGACCCGGCCGGTATGATCGAGCCTGTCCTTGATAATTTCATCGGCAACGACATCAAGGGCCAGTTGATCCTCTCCATATAGATTACTGGTGCCGGCCAGGCCCAGATCCCCGGTCCGCATCGCGTGATTAACATATTTGGACGCGACCCCGACCTCATAGATTATGCTGGCAAGGCCCATCTCGACCCCGCTTTTCATCAGATGATTCCAGAGTCCGCGTTTAACGTGTTTTTTCATATTCATCTTACTTTTCCCCGGCGATGGTTTCACATATATTAAAACAGTGATCACCCAGTTTTTCAAAATTGGTCAAAAGATCAATAAACACCAGACCCGGCACCACCGAGCAGCAGTTTTGACTCAAACGCTCAATATGCCGGTTGCGATAGCGGTCTTCAAGCGAGTTGATACTGCCTTCAAAACTTTTGGCCAGCATCATGAACTTTTCGTTTTTGCCATTTTCAAGCCCACTGATCATATGCTGCAAAAACTCCCGGGTTTTTTCCTTGATGGCCACAATCTCGCTCGTCGCTTCAGCGCTGAATTCAATCTTGTCTTCATGCTTACGCACGACCAGGCGGATCAGATTTTCGCAGTGATCCCCCATACGTTCGAGGTTATTGACCATATACATAATCGCGTTGACTTCACGCGAGAGTTCGGGGGTAGTTGAAGACTGACTTACATTAACCAGAAAATCGGTGATCTCCTTCTGCAGCAAGTCAATCGTTTCTTCCTTACGATAAACCTTATCGACCAGTTTCTGGGAGAAGTTGTCAAAACACTCCATCGTCTGCTCAAACATACGGAAACAGAGATTCGCCATCCAGGTCGTCTCTTTATGAGCCTGGGCCAGAGCCAGCGGCGGTGTATCCAGGACCCGGTTATCGAGATAACGCAGATGATAGGTATCCTCTTCGTCATCACTGACCGGTACCATCCAGATACAGATCTTCGCCAGGAAACCAACCAGGGGCAGAAAAATCATACAGTTAAAGACGTTGAAGAAGGTATGCGCGTTGGCAAGATGCCGGGCGATAAAAGGTTTATCACCGATTGACATCGCGTACTGGGCCGCCTGTTGGGCTGTGGTAATCACCATATCCGGATTACCGGGAGTGAAACTGTCAACCAGTTTGACAAAAATCGGAAACAGCAGCAGAACGTAGGCAACCCCGATAACATTAATCATCATATGGGCCCGGGCCGCCCGTTTGGCTGAAACATTGGTACCGATACTGGCGATAAGAGCGGTGATTGTCGTCCCGATGTTTTCCCCGAGGACCAATCCTAAACCGCCGGTAAAGGTTAAAGCGCCGCTGGCCGCCAGAGTCATGGTAATCCCGACCGTCGCGCTCGAACTCTGCAAAACAATGGTCAAAAGAGCGCCGGCCAGCACCGCCATAATGTGACTCTGACTGAAAGTTACAAAGGCCTCCTGAAAAAAAGGCTGGCTTTTGAGGACTGAAAAACCATCCTTCATCACGTCCAGACCATAAAACAGCATACCGAAACCGAGCAGGATTTCACCAAAATACTGCCAGCGCCGGTTACGGCTGAAAAACTTAAGCCCGACCCCGATACCGATGGCCGGCAGGGCGTACTGCGTCACCTTGAAAGCGATCATCTGCGCGGTTACCGTGGTGCCGATATTGGCTCCGAGAATAACCCCGATCGCCTGCATCAGATTCATCAATCCGGCATTAACGAAACCGACCACCATCACGGTGGTCGCGCTGCTGCTCTGCACAATCGCGGTAACCGTAGTTCCCACGAGAAAGGCGGCAATGCGATTGGTGGTCAGTTTTTCCAGAACCTGCTGCAGACGATTTCCGGCAATCTTCTGCAGTCCCTCCGACATAATCCGCATACCGTAGAGAAAAAGACCGAGACCGCCGAGAAACGCGAACACCATTCCCTGAATCATCTAAAGAACTCCGTAAAATAAATTCTTAAGGGCAGATAAGTTTACGCACCGGTACAATTTCAACTCCGGCGGCTTGAGCAATTTCCTTTACCCGGGATAAAGCCTGAAGCGTTTCCGGATAGGGATGACCGATGCCGACAGCATAGCCTTTAACCCGGGCAATTTCAATAAGAACCTGAAAATGTTCCAAAATCATAGCAACACTTCTCTCATTATCAAGAAACACATCCCGCTGTAAGGCCGGAATCCCGGCCTTGACCGCGCTCT
Source organism: Pseudomonadota bacterium (assembly GCA_015486505.1). GTDB lineage: Bacteria > Desulfobacterota > Anaeroferrophillalia > Anaeroferrophillales > Tharpellaceae > Tharpella. The sequence goes on from WFRP01000146.1 coordinate 8,941, forward strand.
GATAAGCAACGCTGTCGGCAATCGTGCGGCTGTCGAGAAAAAACAGACCCCGGCCCTTAATAACCGCCATAACCTGAGCCATTTTCCGCGGATCTTCCGTCAGACGCGAGCCCATATGATTGTTAATCCCGATAATCCCGGGCACCGAGGCAATATCATTCAGCAAGCGCCGCCGTAACTCCGGTTCATCCGTAGTCATAAAAACCGCGCCCGGGCCCGGGTCCTGCTGGGGATAATCACGCGGTTCCATCGGCAGATGCAGCATTATATCCCGCTGCCGGGAGGTAAAAAACTCAGCCACGGCACGGGATTCAGGCAGTTTGGGAAAAACGGCAAAGGTCAAAGGCAGATCAAGATCGGCAAAATCGGCGGCACTCTGCATACTCCGGCCGAGGTCATCAATGACAATCGCGACCCGTGGCCGCCGGGCTGCGGTTGGCGGCTCAGGATTCAGATTTAAGTCCGCCGCAACAAAATCAGCGACAACCACAACCGCAAAACCATCCAGCAGCAGAAAATTCAGCTTACCGCGCTCTAAGTCGCAAGCAAGCAGAAGCTGATAATTGAATTTTCGCGCCAGTGCCTTCCGGGCCGACTCCAGAATAGCGGCCGTTTTTTTTATATCATCAGAAAACCCTTTAAGCTGTAACTGTTTCCACGATAAACGACCGTTAGACATAATCCGGGAGGACTCGGCATACCTGAGTCCGGGAGCGCCGGAGCGCAGAGCCGTCAGCAGCCAGGAGAGCGCGGCCCCGGGATCCCGCAGTTTTTCTTTTACCGGCGGCTCTTTTGCCAAAATTGACGCCTGATTCTCAGACACCGGCACTGCCGGCTTAACCGAAAATCGCTGCCTGCCGATCAGATAACCGAGACCAAGCAGAAAAATCGCGGCACTGAGACCAGCAACAACCTTGAGCCCCGGCCACTTAGACACTATAATTAACCATCAGCACCTTAAATCGAAGAGCGAGAGTTACTGGGCCGCCCCCAACCCTTTGAATACCTGCCAGCCCTGCAGCAGTTCCAGCGCCCGCACAACCTGAATATCCTTACGCCATTTATCCTTACCTTCAAGTTTTTTCCCGGCCGACAATTCCGGGGCTTTTTCCGCATCCTTTCCGGAGTTATCTTTACTTTTTGCTTCAGGCGTATCCGGAGCTTTCACCGCCCCGTTACCGGTACCGGTTTCGAAATGGCCTTTAAGATCCTTCTCTTTGATGCCGCGCATAAAACCCTTATCATCTTTCCGCACGACTTCACCCGCTTCAACCACAACATCGGGCTCAATCCCCTTGGCCTGAATTGAGCGCCCGGACGGAGTGTAATAAAGCGCCGTCGTCAGGCGCACGGCGGAGCCGTCTTCAAGCGGAACGATGGTCTGCACCGAGCCTTTACCAAAACTCTGGGTCCCCAGAATCAGAGCCCGTTTGTGATCCTGCAGGGCCCCGGCAACAATCTCCGAAGCGCTGGCACTGCCGCCGTTAATCAGCACAACAATCGGATAATCCCCTTCAGTACCGTCATCGTAGGCTAAATAACGCATATTCTGTTTGCTGATACGGCCGTCAGTATAAACAATCAGACCGGATTTCAAGAAGTAGTCGGAGACCTTAACTGCCTGCTGCAGCAGGCCGCCGGGATTATTGCGCAGATCAAGAATCAACCCCTTAACCGTTTGCTCTTCTTTTAACTTCTTCATTTTGCTGTTTAAATCGTCGTAAGTCCGGGACTGAAACTGGGACAGGCGCACATAGGCTATATCATCAGTTAACATCCGGCTCTTGACACTCGCGACTTTAATAACATCACGGATAATTTTAATATCGAGAAGTTTATTTAAGCCTTCCCGCATTATTGAGATTGTAATTGGGGTGCCCTTCTCACCGCGCATCTTCTTGACCGCTTCCATCAAGGTCATATCCTTGCTGAGTTCGCCGTCAATTTTAATAATCCGGTCGCCGGCTTTAACCCCGGCCCGGAAGGCCGGCGTATCTTCAATCGGTGAAACTACTGTCAAAACCCCATCGCGAATTGTAATTTCAATCCCCAGGCCGCCGAAAGAGCCGGTGGTCTCAACTTGCATCTCCTTGAACATTTCCGGCGGCATAAAACTCGAGTGCGGGTCAAGGTCGGCCAGCATCCCCTTGATTGAGCCATAAACCAGTTTCTTGACGGTCACCTTTTCGACATAATTCTTCTGCACCAGATTCAGGGTGTCGGTATAGAGCTTGATATATTCATAGGGGCTCTTCTCATCAACAACTTTAGCCTCTTCCCGGGCTTTCAGGTCACCCGGGAATACGCCCATATAGACAACCAGAAAAGCCGCCAAAGCAATTAAAACCCCCAAAGTTATCGATTTTCCCTTATTTCTTTCAACCATTCTTATAAACCTCCAAAAGATTGATAAACGTACATTTGAATCTGCGGAAACAGACAAGACTCAGTCCTTATAAAAATAATAATCTACAGTTGTTTAATCCAGACCAGAGGATCTTGCGGGATGCCGTCTTTACGAATCTCGAAATAGAGCGAAGGCGTATCGGAAAAGACCCCCGAACCGACCCCGCCGACAACATCCGCGCTTTGCAGTTGGTCATGAACTTTACAGGTAAATTTATCAAGATGGGCATATACGGTATGATAACCACCGCCGTGATCAACCACCAGAAGATTGCCGTAGCCTTTCATCCAGTCGGCAAAAGCCACTTCCCCCTTGTAGACGACCTTGACCGGAGTTCCGCTTTTGCATTCTATTTCAATACCTTTATTGCGGGTGGCAGTGGCAAAACGAATATCTTTTTCAATCCCGAAAAAGCTGACGACAACCCCGGCGACCGGCATCGGCAGACTGCCTTTAAGTTCGGCAAATCCGCTTTTACCCAACCCGGTTTTACACGTCATCCGCTTCAACCTGGACGCAACCGCTTCAAGTTCGGCGACCAGTTCCTCATGCTCTTTGACCTGATGTCTGATTTTATACAGCAAGTCATTTTTTTTGGCAATATTTTCTTCCAGGGTTGCCATTTTATCTGCCTGCTGCCGCTCCAGATGAGCCAGAAACCGCAGCCGTTTCTCAAGCTCCAGATTATGCTTTTTGATCTCGGCCAGAAGTGACAGATAAGAATTCTGCAGTTTCCGGTCAGCTTCCAGAACCCGCCGGGTATAGACCAAAGAATTAAGATTCTCGGTTAAATCAGCGTCCCCGCCGAGAAAATCAAGCCATTTCCCCCGTGGTTGACAATAACGAATTTTCAGCCGTCGGCAAAACTTTTCCCGAATTTCCGCAAGATCTTTTTCAAGCCGGGCGGTCTTAAGTTTCTGTTTTTCAACCTGGAGCTGAGCGTTTTCTTTATCAGCGGCCAACTTTTCCAGATCCTGTTGCAGAGCGTTATGCCAGCGGCTTAAATCATCAATCTCTTTAAGCAGAGAACCCCGACGCAAACGGGCGCGCTTGGTCAACCTGCGGTTTTCCCGGATTTCGCGCTTCAGGGTATTAAGATCACGAACGGTCTCATCATTATTGGCGGCCCGAACCGACATTAGATATGGGCCCGTCAACAGAAAAAAAACACTGAGAAGAACCATTCCCAGACACCGGAAAAATTTAACTCTCGACTTAATCACAACTGAACCAACGGGAAGAGATCAAAAAACCGGCAAGACCGAGCAGGGTCCCCAATAAAAGAAAAAGTAGAAGGGAAGGAATTGTAAAAAAACCAAGTTGCGCGGCAATCGACCATTGCGGCACCTGCTCCCGGAGCCAGAAACGCACATATTTAAACACCGCGAAAGCAAACCCTAAAGCAACGCTCGAAGCTACCGCCCCCTGGAAAACCCCTTCAAAAAGATAAGGCAAGGCCACAAAGCGCCGCGTCGCCCCGACCAGATAGAGAACCCTTATGGTTTCACGACGGGCAAACAGGGAGAGCCGAATCGTACTGGCAACGATAAAGACCGTAACCGATGATAAAAAAATCGCAAAGACAAAACCAAAATATTTTACCATGCGCAAAAGCGAAAAAAGCTGGCGCAGCCAGTAACTGCCGTAAACCACCTCATCAACCCCGGCCTGCCGCCGCAGCTGCCGGGCCAGGCGTTCAACATCGCTATAACCGACAACTTCGGCATCAAGCAGTAACTCCAGTGAGGCCGGTAAAGGGTTTTCGGGCAGGCCGTCAAGAAAGTTTGAATCATCACCCAGCGTTACCTTGAATCGCGCCAGCGCCTCATCCCGGGAGACATAATTGAGACTTTTCACTTCCTTTAACTCAAGACAAAAATCCTTAAGCTGCCGCAATCTTCCCGGCGACAGATTTTCATCAAGATAGACCGCGACCTTAAGATCACTGCGCCAGCCGGAAACGATTCGGTCGGCATTGACATAAGCTAAAAAATAGAGCGCCAGCATCAGCATGGCAACCGCAATAATCGTAATTGAAATCAGGTTGATAATCGGATGCCGACGGATATTATTGACCGTCAGTTTGAATACCGGATATAAACGATCTTTTAATCGGGCCATAAGATACGCGCCTAATCGGGCCAGACATAGGCCTGCAGAGACCCTTTATCCAGATAAAAAACCTTGCGTTTGAACCTCTGCAGTAGTGAACGGTTATGCGTAACCATAACTATGGTTGTCCCCTGAGAATTAATATAATACAAAATGCGCATTATCTCCTCGGCGATTTCATAATCAAGATTGCCGGTCGGCTCATCTGCGAGAATTATTTTGGGATTATTAACCAGGGCCCGGGCAATCGCGACCCGCTGCTGCTCACCCCCGGAAAGCTGAACCGGCAGCCGCTCTATCTTCCGCTCGATACCGACCACCTTAAGAACCTTCCAGACCCGTTTCTGAATCTGCTGCCGGGGCGTGCCTGCAACTTCCAGAGCCAGGGCCACATTATCAAAAACCGTATAATTGGGAATTAATTTATAATCCTGAAAAACAATCCCCATCTGCCGGCGTAAGCGCGCCAGACGATCCGCGCCGGCCCGGATAAGATCAAGACCATCGATCACTATCTGGCCGCCATCCGGTTTAATATCAGCAAAAAGCAAGCGAAAGAGGGTCGTTTTACCGGCCCCGCTGGGCCCGGAAAGATAAACAAATTCACCCTTTTGCACATTGAATGAAACATTCTTTAAAACCATATCCGGGTGATTGTAACTTTTATTCAGATTAGATACGCGAATCATCTGCCTGCAACTCAGCCAACAAAGACCATAAAGGTTCAAGATTTTCCAGAGGAAACTCCCGAGCCTCCGCTTCCCGACGCAGTTTCACCTCAATAACCCCCCGTTTAAAACCTTTGCGCCCCAGAGTCAGACGCAGCGGCGTCCCCAAAAGGTCGGCATCCTTGAATTTAACCCCGGGACGCTCATTACGATCATCATAAAGAACATTAATCCCGCGGCTTAAAAATTCCTGGTAGAGTTTTTCACAAAATGAGGTAACCGCCTCATTTTTCAAATCAAGATTGAGCAGGGCAACCTTGAACGGCGCCAGCGCGTAAGGAAAAATAATCCCGTTTTCATCATAATTCTGCTCTATCGCCGCCGCCACGGTCCGGCCGATACCGATACCGTAACAGCCCATTACCATAGCTTTTTCCTGACCGTCCTGATCGAGAAATACAGCATTGAGTTTTTCACTGTATTTGGTTCCGAGTTTAAATATATGGCCGACCTCGATCCCACGATCAATCTGCAGCAGACCGTCACAACGGGGGCAGGCCTCTCCCGCCCGGACCTGAACCAGATCTGCAATCTGCTCACTGGTAAAATCACGGCCCCAGTAAACGCCGCGCAGATGATAACCGTAACGATTGGCCCCGCAGATCAGCGCGCCCATCTGCGGCACCAAACGGTCGACCAACAGCGGGATTTTTACCGGCAAAGGCCCCATATAACCGACCGGAAGCTCTAACTCATCAATGATTCGGGCCGGCGGCGGCACTTCAAGCCAGTTGGCTCCCAGAGCCGCCTTAACCTTGAACTCGTTAACCTCGCGATCACCGGGAACCACGACCATACAGAAGCCTAAATCACTTTCAAAAATCATACTCTTGAGAATATTTGCGGGAGCCGTTTGGAAAAAAGCGGCAACCTCGGCAATTGATTCGCAATCCGGCGTCGCCACAGCTTCGGCCGGCGCGACACCGGCGTCCGGCAGAGAAACATCGCCGGCAATAAATCGACTTTGCGCTTTCTCGATATTGGCCGCGTAATCACATTTACTGCAGCTGGCAATCGCGTCCTCGCCGGAGTCGGCCAGCACCACAAATTCATGCGAAAAATTGCCGCCGATGGCTCCGGAATCAGCTTCAACCGCGCGGAAATCAAGCCCGCAGCGGGTGAAGATACGACTGTAAGCAGCCCGCATTTCCTGGTAGCTTGAGGTTGCGGCGGTATCATCAACGTCAAAACTGTAACCATCTTTCATAATAAATTCACGCCCCCGCATCAGCCCGAAGCGCGGTCTTATTTCATCACGAAACTTGGTCTGGATCTGATAAAGATTAAGCGGCAGTTGCCGGTAGGAGCGGATTTCGTGGCGGATTAAATCGGTTATCACCTCTTCATGGGTCGGCCCGAAACAGAAATTGCGCTGATGGCGATCCTTAAACCGCAGCAACTCCTTGCCGTAAAAATCCCAGCGTTCGCTCTCCTGCCAGAGTTCGGCGGGCTGGACTGCCGGTAGCAGAACTTCCTGGGCTCCGGCCCGATTCATCTCCTGGCGGACGATTTTTTCGACATTACGCAAGGCCATCAGGCCGAAGGGAAGATAGGAGTAGATTCCGGCGGCCAGACGGCGAATCATCCCGGCCCTGAGCATCAAACGGTGGCTTATAACTTCAGCCTCAGCCGGAACCTCTTTTAAGGTCGGCAGGTGCATCCTGGAAAAACGCATAAAATCCTCTTTATCTTAAGAATTAACGAACTGATGCGGGAACAAACTCCCGCAACCCAGTAGAACCTTTTCGGCCCGCACCCAAGGGCACTTCTTCACTTGCGTTCAGGGCGCAACCTTCAGTTCCATCCCCGTGCGAAGCCCCCCCAAGGGCACTTCCGTTGGGCGCACCCCAAGGGCACTTCCGTTGGGCGCACCCCAAGGGCACTTCCGTTGGGCGCACCCCAAGGGCACTTCCGTTGGGCGCAGGCGAAGCAAAGATCGCTGATTTTCTCTGTATCTTAAGTGCCAATCCGGTTAAGCCGAATATTTACAACCGCTGACAATCAATAAAAACATCAGCAGACCGATTTTGCTAGAGCCTTGTAAAAATTCCCCACCATATTGTCAAGCATAAAAAAACCCCGACTCAATCGAGCCGGGGTTTTTTTACAAAACATCAATGCAAACAATTCAATTAAAAGACCTAGAGTTCACGACGGTCAGCCATATCGAAAAGTTTACGTTCCTGTTTAACGTTAATGCCTAAGGCTTCACGTTTTTTATCAATGTGAGCAATCATCTTGGCGGCATGTTCGTAAGGATCAACCGCGAAATCCCACATTCCGCCAACTTCATCTTCGAGGCCTTTGAAAAGATGCTCTTTGAACTTGGAACCTTCGGTAACCGGGAAGGCGGCACCAAAGACAGTGTAGACCCCGGAGGAGACAAAATACTGACCGATCGAGATAGCTTTCTCACTCATCCACTCAGGAGCGGAACCGGCAACCGGGATGTCGGAGATTTTTTCACCCAGGCCGCCGGTTTTGACGACTTCGGCCAGAGCGATCAGGATCCGGCTGTTATCAACGCAGGAACCAACGCTCAATACCGGCGGGATACCGACGGTTTCACAGACTTCAGCCAGTCCGTCGCCGGCAAATTTCGCGGCTTCGGGAACCAACAGTCCGGCTTTGCCGGTAGCGATCGTCGAACAACCGGTCTGCACCACGAGAACGTTATTTTTGATCAACTCTTTAACAACTTCAACGTGAACCCAGTCATGTTTCACCCGGGGGTTGGTACAACCAACAACCCCGGCGAGACCGCGAATCCGGCCGTTGATGATATTGTCATTCAGCGGAACATAGGAACCCCGGAAACTACCGCCGAGATGGTAATTGATGCTCTCATGGCCGAAACCGTGAATCCCGATATGTTTGTTCTGCGGGATCTCAACCGGTTTCGTCCGATTTTTGAAACGCTCGATCGCCAGTTCAACCACCTTGTCAACACATTCACGCGGGTTGCTTTCATCCAGTTGAATATGTGTTGCGCCTTCGATGTGAGCCCGGTAGTTGGTGGTGATAAACGGGGTACCGTAGCATTCGGCGACCGGAGAAAGACCCTGTTTAATACACTGAACGTCAACCGCCATGGCATCAACCGCGCCGGTTACGAGCAGAGCTTCCGTCGACATGAAGTTACCGGCATGGGGGACCCCGTGCCGCATCAGAACCTCAGCCCCGGAACAGCACATCCCGGCCAGGTTCAGGCCTTCGGCGCCGGCGGCTTTGGCTTTTTCAATCATTTTCGGATCGTTAACCGAATCGATCATCGCTTCAAACATAATCGGCTCATGGCCGTTGATGACGACGTTAACCTGTTTCTCTTCCAGGCAGCCCATATCGACATAAGCCTGAATCGGTACGGGAGTGCCGAAAAGAATATCGGAAATCTCGGTCGCAACCATGGAACCGCCCCAACCGTCGGAGAGCGCCGTGCGCTGGAACTGACGCGCGATATTAACATATTCCTGGTCAACCCCGATATGAGTCCGGTGCATCATCTCCATCAGCTCACGCATAGCGCCGCGAGGCACGATGCCGAGTTCACGCCAACGCTCCAGCGTCTTTTCCGGAACCCGTTTGGCGAAAGGAATCTCACCTTCAACCTGGGTGTAGGTTTTTTCAAGCTCTTCAGCCAGTTCGGAGGCCATTTCGAGGATATCACGCTCTTTAACTTCACCGTCAACCTCAACCGTGGTCGGGATATCAAGATAGCCGCAAACCTCTTTCAGTTTCTTTTCATCTTTAATCCGGAAGCCGTCAACCTTGCCGTGGGCGACTTCTTTGAAGCAGTCCAGCATTCCCATCCCGTGGTCGGTATGAGCCGCGGCACCGGCAACGACCATACGGGCGAAGTTACGGGCTCCGATAGTATCAATAGTGGCACCACATACGCCCTGTTTGGCATACGGATCTTTGGGGCTCAGACGACAGGGACCCATCGAACAGTTTTTACAACAAGCGGAAACCGCACCGATCGGACATACGGACATATCGTTAGCCCGGTCAAACGCAATCTTGACACCGTCTCTTTTCGCTTTTTCCAGCATCTGAATCGTGCTGGGGCAGATTGAAGCTGCCTGAATATCTAATACTTTCTCTTTGGCCATGGTTACTACCTCCTGTGATAGTGTTAAATTGGCTTTGTTAACGAACAAAACTTAAAAATTAAAGGGTACCTCGAAAAAAGTCTATTCCTGATTTATGCGTTATGCTGCTTGAACCTTAGAAAGTCAAAGATTGGGCGTTGACTTAATAAGGTTGCGGGCCTGATTTAGCAATTATCATACCACCCACAAGCAACCCCGGAAATATAATCTTTCACCGAGCAACCGCAAAAATATATGCGCATTTTTTTCGCGGTAGCGCATTTTTTTCGCGAAATTCTGTCGATAGAACCAAACCGCCAGGCGGCAACAGACGGCCGGCGGCGATAAATCGTTTGACTTGCAAAGCTAAACTATATTATCTTGAGCTTTCATTCGGCAAACAACCGGCGACTCAGCAAATGTCTGAAGATAAAAAAAGTTTCCAGCAAATAGCGACCTCTACCCTGGTTCCGGAACGCCGCGTCGGCGTTAAGCTCTACCTGCGGACCGGCCTGGATCGTTACGTTCTTTTTATAAATGAGAGCGCCGTTCTCAGCAGCGGCAAGATCGAGCAGCTCTATTCAAACAATGTCAAACATCTCTACCTTGACACCAGTGACCGCCCGGGCTACCTGAGTTACATCAAAGGAAATCTCTCGGCAATCCTTGACAACCCGGAACTTACCGCAAACGACAAAGCCAGCATAATCTACGACACCGCCAAAGATATAACCGAAAATCTCTTTTCGCAACCGAGCACGGAAAACATTGACCAGACCCGTAATCTGGTCGACTGCATGATCGATTCCATCAGCCAATCCCCGGAAACCAGCAATCTGATGATGATGATCACCAACCAGGATTACTACACCTACACCCATTCCATAAATGTCGGCATCTACGCGGTCTCGATGACCCGCAAAATATTACCCGGCATCAGTGAAAACGCCCTTAAAACCCTGGGACTCGGCTTTTTCCTCCACGATCTCGGCAAAGCGCAGATACCAGGTTCAATCCTCAACAAAAAAGGGCCGCTCAATCAGGACGAATGGCGGAAAATGCAGGAGCATCCGACAATCGGCGCCGAACTGGTCCGCAAACTCGGCGCCGGCACCCCGGAAATCATCGACATAATCACAAGCCACCACGAACGTTATAATGGAACCGGCTACCCCAACCAGCTCAGCCAAAAAAAAATCTCCCTCCCCGGCCGGATCTGTGCCTTCTGTGACGTCTTCGACGCGTTAACCACGAAACGCTCCTACAAAAAAGCACTCTCAACCTTTGCCGCCTTAAAAATCATCAAAGAGGAAACCCCAAGCCATTTCGACCCGGAATTACTCAACCCTTTCATTCTGCTTTTCGGCGGCAATTAACAACTGCCGCGGCAACCTAAAATTCTTTTTTGCTGTCCAGCAGAATGGTTACCGGCCCGTCATTGACCAGAGTAACTTCCATAGTTTCGCGAAAACGGCCGCCGGATACCGGAAGCCCTGAATCAGCAAGCCGCCGCATTACTTCTTCATACAGGGCGCGGCCAAGTTCCGGCGGCGCCGCGTGACTGAACGAAGGACGGTTCCCCTTCCGGACATCACCATAAAGAGTAAACTGCGGCACCAGCAGCACGGCACCGGCCACATCCCGCAAACTCAAACGCATCCTTTCATCCTGATCATAAAAAATCCGCAAGCCGCCAAGCTTGCGCACCATATAATCAACATCTTCCGGGCCATCATCATCCCGAACCCCCAGAAGCACCAGAAAACCGATGCCGATTTCGGCAATCTTTTCTCCGGCAACCCTGACCGAAGCTGATTTAATCCGCTGCACTACCGCCCGCATAAAGCCCCCTCTTCCGCCCCTTTTTCCACAACTCAACTTAATGAGTCAGGTTAACTGATTTACATTTAACATCTCAATTTTCTGAAGTTAGTAGCTTACAGGTTATTTTCTGCACCAAAAAACAAGATTTGATGCCCTCGTAAAAACACCGAGAAATAATTTTCAATCGCTATATGTTGTGATTGCAGACATTCAAAATCACAACATATTGTGCCTGAAAAACTTGAGAAATACTTCCAAGTAACGCTTTGTAACTATAGGAAATTATGTGATTTTTATCTGTGTCTATCCGTGTCCATCTGTGGTTCAACAAAAAAATAGAAACCACAGATGAACGCAGATTAACAC
>WFRP01000147.1 GCA_015486505.1 Pseudomonadota bacterium
CCTTTAAGCTCGCTGCGCCCGCCTTGCAAAACTCGCTTACGCTCAAACCGTTGCAATGCTAATGGGCTCCCGCTCGCTTCCGAAAAACAACGAAATCGTTTCCGCAACCGCTTACGAAAAACCACCCCCGCCCCCTCCAGAAGGTGGGGGGTAAAATTTGGCTGAGTAGTTACTCGTAAGCAAAGATTATAATTTTCTAAAGGGGGTGGATTTAAGGTCTATCCCCTTTACTTTTTTAAAGGCATTGACTAACCTATGGCCGACGTTGTTTGAATTGAACGGTTTCGAGTTCGGGCTATGGAGGTTTGAAATATGAAAGTATTAGTGGTTGAAGACGAGCAGAAAGTCGCCAATTTTTTGCAGAAGGGTTTGAAAGAGGAACAGTTTGTGGTCGATGTCGCTTACGACGGACTGGAAGGTGAAAGCCTGGCGTTGACGAATGAATATGACCTGGTTCTTCTGGATGTGATGCTGCCCGGCAAGGACGGGGTTGCGATTCTTGAAAATCTGCGGGCCCGGAAAATCGATGTGCCGATTATTATGTTGACGGCCAAGGATATGGTGGTTGATAAACTTAAAGGATTTGAGGCCGGTTGTGATGATTACATCCCGAAGCCTTTCTCTTTTGAAGAACTGCTCGCCCGTATCCGGGCGGTGCTGCGCCGTCACAGCAGCGCCGGCAGTAATGTTTTAAATTTTGCCGATCTGACGCTGGATCTGATTTCGCATAAAGTTATCCGCGGCGGCAAAGAGATAGAGTTGACGGCCAAAGAGTATTCCCTGATGGAATACCTGATGCGGAATCCCAATCGGGTGCTGACCCGGACGATGATTACGCAGCACGTCTGGGATTATAATTTTGACAGTTTTACCAATGTGATTGACGTTTATGTCAACTACCTGCGGAATAAAGTTGACCGGGATTTCCCGCAGAAATTAATTCATACGGTGCGCGGGGTCGGTTATATTCTCAAAGAGGGCGATAAAAAGTGAGCCCCCTGGGGGTTCGGGGGAAGCTGACCGCCTGGTATATCCTGGTTTTCGGGGTGGTTCTGGCCTGTTTCTGCGTCAGTATCTATGTGATGATGGAGAGCAAGCTCTTGCACTCGGTTGACCGTCGCTTAAAGACAATGGCCGAGTTGATTTCAAAGACCGAACTCTGTGCCGTACCGAATTTTCTGCCGCCGGATTTTGAGCGGCGTTTGAATCGGATCTTTGGCACCCGGCCGGTCGGTAAATTTGTCCGGGTCCTTGATCTTTCGGGTGAGATCGGTTCGCGGACGGAAAATCTGGAAGAAAATAAGATTCCGGTCAATAAAAAACTGGTGCGTGAGGTGATTGCCAAGGGTGAGATAATCTATGAGACTCAATATCCGCTGGGACCAAAAGTTCCGATCAGATTTATCAATTTTCCGGTAAGAAGGTTTAACCAGAACAAGGTTTACGGGGTGGTGCAGGTCGGCACCTCGCTTGAATTTGTCCGCGAATCAATGCGCAACCTGGTGGTTGTTTTTATGGTTCTGGTGCCGAGCCTTTTGTTTGCGGCCGCCCTGGTTGGTTTTTTTCTGGCCGGCAAAGCTTTTAAGCCGATTCGGGAAATCGCCCGGACGACCCGCCATATAACCGTTAATAACCTTGATGAACGGATTACCGTGCCGGTTGCCCGTGATGATATCGGTCAGTTGGCGGCAACTATTAACGGAATGCTGGACCGTCTTTCCCTCTCATTCCAAAAGACGGCCCAGTTTACGGCTGACGCTTCGCACGAATTAAGAACCCCGTTAACCATTATGCAGGGCGAGCTTGAGATCGCGCTGCGGGGGGAACGTTCGGTTGAGGAATATATCGATACTCTGGGCAGCAGTCTTGAGGAAGTAGAGCGGATGTCGAAGATTGTTAATGATCTTCTCCTGCTTTCAAAAAGCGATATGGGACAGGAACTTATCACCAGAGATCCGGTTGATCTTGCCGCTCTGGTTAATGGTTTATTGTCTCATTTCAAGATATTGGCCGAGGCCCAGCAGATTGAGCTCAGCAGTTCGGTTTTGGAAGTGGCGACGGTTTACGGGGATCAGTTGAAGCTCAGGCAGCTACTGGTCAACCTTTTAACTAATGCCATTCGCTATACTCCTGCAGGCGGCAAGGTTCATTTGACATTGAAAAATATCGATTCCGGGGTGGAAATCGCCATTGCCGATACCGGGATCGGGATTCCGGAAAAAGATATCCCGCGGATTTTCGACCGTTTTTACCGGGCGGACAAGGCCCGCAGTCGCCAGTACGGCGGCAGCGGTTTAGGTTTAAGTATTGTCAAATCAATTGTCAATTCGCATTCCGGCATCATTAAAGTTGAAAGTGTTGTCGGTGAAGGCTCGGTGTTTACCGTAACTCTGCCGGTTGTGGCTGAGGCCTGAGGCTGAGGCGTAAGGATGAGGCGTAAAAGGTTAGGTTGTCGTCGTTGTAACTATTCAGCCGAATCCGGGGTCGGGCGCGGTTTTTCTCCGCTCGGCGTTAAGATTTCTGTTTTCCCTTACGCTCGCTGCGCCCGCCTTGCAAAACTCGCTTATGCTCAAACAGTTGCAATGCTGATGAGCTCCCGCTCGCTTCCGAAAAACAACGAAATCGTTTCCGCAACCGCTTACGAAAAACCACCCCCGCCCCCTCCGGAAGGTGGGGGGTAAAATTTGGCTGAATAGTTACTCGTCGTTTACAATCAGGGTAAATCGCCGGGTGAATCAAGGTTGAAAGTTTTTTCCGGCTGAAAAATTAATTTTAAATAATATCAATTTAATGTTGTTGTAATCTTCATCTGTTAGATTGCTCTTTAAGAAACTCCTTTTTCTTCCTTGTTGGCGGCTGACCCCTCCTCCTCCTTGTTTGATTTGCTGTTTGCAGTAAATTCGGGATCAGCCAAAACACCCCTTGATCATCAGGTTGATCGAGGGGTGTTTTTCGTTTGAGTTGCTGGGGAATTTTGAAAATTGCATTTTAAAATCCTTTGTAACTATTCAGCCGAATCCGGGGTCGGGCGCGGTTTTTCTCCGCTCGGCGTTAAGATTTCTGTTTTTCCTTTAAGCTCGCTGCGCCCGCCTTGCAAAACTCGCTTGCGCTCAAACAGTTGCAATGCTAATGGGCTCCCGCTCGCTTCCGAAAAACAACGAAATCGTTTCCGCAACCGCTTACGAAAAACCACCCCCG
>WFRP01000148.1 GCA_015486505.1 Pseudomonadota bacterium
ACCTTTTTCTTACTAATAATATCAACATAGGCTCTGCAATTTATCAAAAAAAATCGTAACTATTCAGCCAAATTTTACCCCCCCACCTTCTGGAGAGGGCGGGGGTGGTTTTTCGTAAGCGGTTGCGGAAACGATTTCGTTGTTTTTCGGAAGCGAGCGGGAGCCCATTAGCATTGCAACTGTTTGAGCGTAAGCGAGTTTTGCAAGGCGGGCGTAGCGAGCGTAAGGAAAAACAGAAATATTAACGCCTAGCGGAGAAAAACCGCGCCCGCCCCCGAATTCGGCTGAATAGTTACAAAAAATCATAAAACTGGAGAACTGAATATGAAAAAACTCATTCTGATCCTGGCTCTTGCCTGCATCGGCACCGGCTTATTTTTCCAACCGGGACTTGCATACGAGGTAATATCAGCGGAAAATGCCCTTTCAATGATATCCGAAAATCCTGCGGTAATCGTCGTGGATGTGCGGAGTAATATTGACTACTGCTACTCGGGACACATACCCTGTGCTCTCAATCTTGATTGGAATTCAGGTGAATACGAAAGTAAATACCAGCAATTACCGCTTAACGTACCCATTCTCAACATCTGTGAACATGGTTTCCGGGGGGCGCGGGCCTCAAACTTTCTCGATCAACACGGTTACAGCCAGGTCTATAATATTTCCGGGGGCATGTCAGTCTGGCCCTATGAAAAAATTACCTGTAAAGATGAAAACCCTGATGATTGCATCAGACAGAACCATAAAATCTATTTCCCTCACATTGCCAGCGGCAACGGTTGGGAAACTGAGATTGCAATCATCAATACCAGTGCTGAAACCTCTTTAAGCGGCAGCATCAGAGCTTATAATGAAACTGGTGAACAGGTTGGCGATTCGCACAGCATAAATCTGCCGCCAGCGGGACGAGTTGAAATGAAAATCGGCCCAACGTTCACAAAACCGGAATCAATCCGCTATCTGATTTTTTCAGGCAGCAGTGATAAAATCTATGCCTGCCTGAAGTTCTACGACAACCCGGGCCACCATTTCCGGGTGGCAATCCCGGCGCCAAAAACAATCAACCAAAAAGATATTATAATTTCACATATTACCATGATTAATGGGTGGTGGACCGGTTTGAGCCTGGTTAATACAACCACTGAAAACAAAACATTGACATTTACTTTCAACACCAAAGAAACTGTCAACCTCACTCTTCCAGCCCTGGCCCACAAAGCTGTAAATTTAGCCGATTTTCTCAAAGGCCGGCAATTGGATGAGATAGATTCAGCCATCATCAGTAACACTGAAGGGGTAATCGGTCTGGAAATCTTCGGCAACGGTAAACAGCTTGGCGGCATACTTTTACGCGATACGACCACTAAAAACCTCTATTATCCCCATATTGCCGATGATCAATCCTGGTGGACCGGGCTGGTCGCCTATAATCCCGGTGACAGTGCCGGTCAATTGATTATTAAACCCTACACTGCTGCCGGCACCCTTCTTAGTCCGCCGGCACCGGCAACCCCAACCGAAATGGTCATGTTGAGCCCTTCGGCTGCGGCCACTCCGATTGAAATCGGCGCAAAAAAGCGTTACATCGGGGCCACATCTGAATTAGATCTTCCGGAAGGCACTAAATGGATGGCGATTGAATCCTCGGTTCCGGTCAGCGGCTTTGAGCTTTTCGGCACGACCAACGGCCTCCAGCTGGCTGGCTACACCAGTGTCGGCATCGATAGTCTTTCCGGGGTTTTTCCCAAATATGTACCCCATAAAGACTGGACAGGCGTTGCTCTGATTAACACCACCTCCGAGCCCATAAGCATTACACTGACCGCCTACTCTGACGCCGGCAAAGAGGTAGACCATAAAACCCTGCCACTTAACGGTTTTGAACAAATTCTCGCAGCGCCGCAAAAGATTTTTGACAATAATATTGACACGGCCACCTATATCGCCTACAAAGCCACGGCGCCGGTAGTTGCCTTCCAGATCAACAGCGAAGGGGAGATGCTTGATGCCCTGCCGGGGCGCTGACGATATTTAATGATACAATCAATACCGGGAAAAATATTTGGTTCCCGGTATCTGCGCAACCAACCTGACAAACAGGAAATATAATGCTTAAAGGATTTCAGAAACAGCACCTCAAAGGTTTGGCCCATGCTTATAAACCGGTCGTCCATATCGGTCAGAAAGGCTTAAGTGAGAACCTGGCCGATTCTCTTGAAGAGGCCCTGGAAAGCCATGAGCTGATCAAGGTCAAATTTGTCGACTGCAAGGATAAAGCACAGAAACAAGAGCTGATTAAACAGATGGAGACCACCAGCAGATGTGAACTGGTCGGTATGACCGGCCATATCGCGATCCTCTTCCGGCAGAACCGCAACCCGGAAAAACGTAAAATTTCAGTACCGCAGTCAAAGCTGTAAACCCCAGGGAGAAAACCTTAAGTATGAGCGAAGAAGCCCACAAGATTATCTACTCGATGATCCGCGTCAGCAAACAGTATGACAACAAGCCGATCTTAAAAGATATTAGCCTCTCCTATTTTTACGGGGCCAAAATCGGGGTCTTAGGCCTCAACGGCTCCGGGAAATCAACCCTGCTCCGGATTCTGGCCGGGGTTGAAAAGGAGTTTGACGGCGAAACCACCATCGCGCCGGGACTTACAGTCGGCCTGCTGGAACAGGAGCCCCTACTTGACGACAGCTTAACCGTCCGGCAGGTGGTCGAACAGGGGGTGCAGGAGATCGTTGATCTGCTGACTGAATACAATAAAATCAACGAGCAGTTTGCCGAACCGATGTCAGATGACGCGATGGAGAAACTGATCGCGCGCCAGGGAGAGGTGCAGGAGCAGCTTGATGCCAATGACGCCTGGGATCTTGACGCCCGCCTCGATATGGCAATGGAGGCCCTGCGCTGTCCGCCAGCCGATACCAATATCAAAACCCTTTCCGGCGGTGAAAGACGCCGGGTCGCCCTCTGCCGCCTGCTCCTGAGAAAACCGGATATTCTGCTCCTGGATGAGCCCACCAACCATCTTGATGCCGAAACCGTCGGCTGGCTCGAACAGCATCTGCAGCGTTATGAGGGCACGGTTATCGCCGTCACCCATGACCGCTATTTTCTCGACAATGTTGCCGGCTGGATTCTTGAACTTGACCGCGGCCACGGCATTCCCTGGAAGGGCAACTACTCATCCTGGCTTGAGCAGAAAGAGAAACGTCTGGAACAGGAAGAAAAGAGTGAATCCGCCCGCCGTAAAACCCTGCAGCACGAACTCGAATGGATCAGAATGTCGCCCAAGGGCCGCCATAGCAAGTCAAAAGCCCGAATTAAAGCCTATGAAGAGCTGCTCGGCAATGAAGGGGAAAAACGCGGCCGAGATCTTGAAATCTACATCCCGCCGGGGCCCCGCCTTGGGAAAGTGGTGATTGAGTGCCAAAATTTAAGCAAAGCATTTGCCGATACGCTCCTTTTTGAAAATCTTAATTTTGCCCTGCCGCCGGGCGGGATTGTCGGGGTAATCGGCCCGAACGGGGCCGGGAAAACCACCCTTTTTCGTTTAATCACGGGCTCGGAAAAACCGGACTCCGGCACGATTCGTCTCGGTGAAAGCGTTAAACTTGCCTATGTTGATCAGAGCCGCGATGCCTTAAACCCGGAAGATACAATCTGGGAAGCGATCTCGGAAAAACAGGAAACCTTACAGCTCGGCAGCCACGAAGTTAATTCCCGGGCCTATGTCGGCCGTTTCAACTTCTCCGGTTCCGAACAGCAGAAAAAGGTCGGCCTGATGTCGGGCGGCCAGCGCAACCGGGTGCATCTGGCGCGGATGCTGAAATCGGGCGCCAATGTCATTCTCCTTGACGAACCGACCAATGACCTTGATGTCAACACCCTGCGGGCCCTGGAAGAGGCCCTGGAAAACTTTGCCGGCTGCGCGGTTGTCATCAGTCATGACCGCTGGTTTTTAGATCGGATCGCCTCCCATATCTTAGCTTTCGAAGGCGACAGCCAGGTTGTCTGGTTCGACGGCAACTACTCTGAATACGAAGCCGACCGCAAAGCCCGCCTCGGCGCCGCCGCCGACCGGCCCCAGAGAATTAAATACCGGCACTTAACCAGAAAGTGATGATTGACAATTGAAGGTCAAAGAACTTATAAAACTGATTGAAGCGGATAATTGGGTTCAGGCAAGAATACGCGGGAGTCACAGACAGTTCAAACATCCGACAAAGCCTGGTACTGTGACAGTTTCCGGAAGCCTGAACGTAGATATACCGCCAGGGACATTGAACAGTGCTTTGAAACAGGCAGGTTTAAAATAGTGAGGCAAAAAAAGTGGAATACACAGTAGTTCTTGAGAAAGGCGAGTCCAGTTACGGTGCTTTCGTTCCCGACCTTCCGGGGTGTATAGCCGCAGGTGAATCAAAAGAAGAGACCCTTAATCTTATCAAAGAGGCGATTGAATTCCATATTGAAGGATTAAGGGAAGAGAAAGAAAAAATCCCGGAACCCCATTGTGAGTTTGCGCGGGTAGAAGTCAACGCCGCGTAACAAAATTATGAACAAAAGACCTTGTAACTTAATTACAGCCGACTGATTGCCCCATTGATTGAAATGATAAAAAAGCTCGTAACTATTCAGCCGAATCCGGGGTCGGGCGCGGTTTTTCTCCGCTAGGCGTTAAGATTTCTGTTTTTCCTTACGCTCGCTGCGCCCGCCTTGCAAAACTCGCTACGCTCAAACAGTTGCAATGCTGATGGGCTCCCGCTCGCTTCCGAAAAACAACGAAATCGTTTCCGCAACCGCTTACGAAAAACCACCCCCG
>WFRP01000149.1 GCA_015486505.1 Pseudomonadota bacterium
GAATAAAATATAAATCAAAAATAAGGTTATTGTCGCATTAAGATAACAAGGAAAAAATAATATCCGGAATGAAAAAATGAAAAATATTGAACAGATAGTGAATGAACAGAATAATAGAGGAATATCAGAGTTTGAAGGGTATTCGCCGGCAGAAATGGAGTACATACTTTATAAGCCTTTTGAAAAAAACAGTCCAATTCAACTATTAAAGTTATCTGAACAGGATTATAATAAGATTCCTATTTTGAACCAGATAAAATATCTTTTGAAAATTGTTGATGAAAATGGAGAATTAAAACTAACAGCTAAGGGTTTTTTGCCAACAAAAATTGTTGCAAATATTTACGAACAGGGCTTTATCAAAGACGAAATGATTGAGTTAGTAAAATCTGTTTTAAATAAAAATAATATGAAAAATATAATTAATCAGAAAAAATGCAAAAAATGTAAACTTTGTATAGAGGTTTGTCCTGTCAATATGATAGGAGTTAATGAAAATGGCCTGGTAAATTTTATACAGGAAAGAAAAAATATCTGTTTAGAATGCGGGCAGTGTATGGCTGTTTGCTCTACAAATGCTGTGAAAATTGCTAAATATACTTACGAAGATAATTTGATTGTAATGCCGGATAACGGTATTGATTATCAGAAATTTATTGATTTTATTTCAACTCGAAGGTCTGTACGGAATTTTAAAAATAAACTGGTAGAAAAAGAAATAATTGTCAAAATTCTTGAGTCTCTGGATTTTGCACCTTATGGTGCAGAACCTGATAAAGTTGAGATAACAGTTATGAATAATCGTAATAAAATAGAAAGTATTTTGCCGTTGATTGAAAAATTTCTCGATAATATAGTGAAATGGATTGATAACCCGATTATCAGTAGAATTATTAAGCATAAAAAAGGGATTGAAACTTTTAATACAATAAAAAATCATTTGTATCCGATGTCAAAATTGGAAAATTACAAATTAAAATATGGTGATAGAATAACGCGGGGAGCTCCGGCATTATTAATTCTTCACGCCGATAAAGAAGCGGAAGAACATACAAATAATTCTTTGATTTATGCTACTTATTTAATGTTTGCAATACATTCATTAGGATTAGGAGGAACAATGAATGGAATTATACCTGCTGCGATAAATAAAGATAAAGAAATAAAACAGAAGTTTAATATACCTGAACAACATGAAGCAATTATCTCAATTATGTTTGGCTATCCCGAATATAAATATAAGAAAACAGTTAAGCGAGATGCAAAAAAAACTCATTGGATTGAATAGCCTGTGTATTTCACGAACCTGGTAGGCTGTCCCGCCTGCGGGACTTAGGAGTGATAGTGATCCAAATTTCCCTTACAGGGGGAAAGCGGGTTAATAATGTGTATCAGAACTCAGTAATTCTGTCCAATTGAACGACTAAAATTTATGTTATTAAATTAACCACGAAGGACACTTTTATTAATTATTTCATCTGTCGCTTTACTCGGTTAGGAGAATGGAGAATTTAGAATGGTGAATTAAAAGAATATCTAATCACTAATCACTAATTACTGATCACCAATGTACAGTGCTTCTCGCTCAAAGGGATGCTCTCTGGACCTCTGGTGGGTATAAGAGCACTGCTAAAAAAATTGTGAAATGTTTTATTTAATAAAACGATATGGAATTTTAATAAATTAGGGTTATATTTTTAAGAGTTGGTTTTTGGTGAATTATTAATGTTTTTTAACTTCGAATATAAAAATGTTAGAATTGAAGTGAAATTATGAGTAATACGAAAATATCCATACGCTTTTTTAATGACAGAGAAGTTCGTGCTGTTTGGGACGAAAAAAAGGTCAAATGGTGGTTTTCGGTATTGGATATTGTTGCAGTACTTACAGACCAAGACGACTATGCAAAAACACGAAATTATTGGAAATATCTTAAAGCGAAATTAAAGAAAGAAAACAGTCAAGTGGTTAGTATGACTACCCAGTTCAAAATTCTTGCACCAGACGGGAAAAAGCGTTTGTCCGATATGTTGGATTATGACGGCATCATTGCTTTGGGAAAAGAATTTCCAAGTAAAAAGGCAAACCGATTTATTGAATGGTTCACATATAGTGACGAAAGCATAGACGGAAAGAGTAAGACAAAAGCATATGCAATGTTTGAAAGTTCCTTCATCAACAGCATAGAAGTTGGTACAGCCAAAGGTTTGCAACAAATACACGCATATTTATTTGGTGGATTATATGATTTCGCAGGACAAATCAGACAGAAAAATATATCAAAAGGCGGTTTTCAGTTTGCAGTGTCACGTTTTATTGGCGAAACATTAACACAAATTGAAGCAATGCCCGAAACAACATTTGATGAAATTGTGAACAAATATGTAGAAATGAATATTGCGCACCCTTTCATGGAAGGTAATGGTAGAGCTACCAGAATTTGGTTGGATTTAATGTTGAAAAAGCGGTTAAAAAAATGCGTTGATTGGAGTAAAATAAGTAAGCAAGATTACATGAATGCAATGATGTTAAGCCCGACAAGAAGTAGTGTTTTGAAATCATTTTTGAAAAAAGCACTCACTACAAAAATAAATGATCGCGAAATATTTATTAAAGGAATTGATTACTCATATTATTATGAAGAAGATTATTAAAAAAACAACGAGGGAGTGTTGAATGATTCTTTATTTCACCGCCTGTTTTTCAAAATAAAATACTGCCTTGCTGCTTGAAATAAGCGAATTATTTCACCAAGCTCTAAAGTTCTTTGACATTCTGGTAGTTGAGTGGGTTTTTTAAGGCATAAGGGTATTCACTCCATCAGCACCATCCGCCAGGTCTTCCCGATGCACCACCTCTTTTTAGAAGCACCTCAGACCGCTATCGCGGCCACATATATACAAGTAACGTGAGAGGTACTAAATCTGTGTTAATCTGCGTTCATCTGTGGTTTCTATTTTTTTGTTGAACCACAGATGGACACGGATAGACACAGATAAAATTTTAATAATTTCAGATTGTTACAAAGCGTTACTTAGAAGGCATCGACAAAGCCGTCAAAGAACTCACCGGCCCCTGATTTTCAGCAAACTTCAGGGTGTCTTGAAAAATCAGGATTTTTGTTGTAACTATTCAGCTCAACTTCATCTCTCCGATTTCCGGAGGGGGCGGGGGTGGCTTTTCGGAGCGGTTGCGGAAACGATTTCGTCGTTTTTCCCAACGAGCGAGAGCCCATATGCATTGCAACTGTTTGAGCGTAAGCGAGTTTTGCAATGTGGGCGTAGCGAGTGTAAGGAAAAACAGAAATCTTAACGCCTAGCGGAGAAAAGCCGCACCCGACCCCAGATTTGGCTGAATAGTTACTTGATTTTTTTGATCTCAGGTTTGGGCCCCGCTGTTGAAAACCATATTTGACCTGGACATTCACTTTGCCTGGAGGATTTAATCATCAAAGAATTGATTGACCTTATTGCTAAAAAAAGTTGTATTCAAAAGAAAAATAGTATAGTATAGTACGGTATAGTAATTCAGGAATTTTAATCTTAAGGTTGTCGGGTGAAAATAATGGCTAGTGGGAGTTGGGCAAATGTATAAACGGTTTATCTTGTTGATTATTCTAGTTACCGTTGGCCTGCCGGGTCTGGTTTCGGCTGCGGGAACGGTATTCACCCGTGATCAGTGTCTGCAGATGGCGCTTACGCGCAACCCGCTGGTGCTGGCGAGCGTTGAAAGGAAAACTCAGGCTGAATGGCAGAAGAAATCGGCCTATGATAATTTCCTGCCCAAACTCAACGTGGATTATTCATATACATATCTTGATGATGAAAGAGATATTGATCTGCACGCAATCGGCGGCGGTGATGTGAGTGTCACCAAGCGTAACAACTGGGCTATGAGTATTTATGTTGACCAGCCGCTTTTTACCGGTTTTCGTCTGTTGGAATCCTATCACCTGGCGGATCTCGGTCTTAAGACGGCGGTTGCCGAAGAGCAGCTGGCTCAGCTTGAAATTTCATATCAGACGGTTAAGGCCTACTACAACTTTCTTATGGCCCAGAAACTCCAGAAAGTAGCGGAGGCGGCCGTAGTTGAGCTTACTTCGCATCTGCGCGATTCGCAGGAGTTTTACGAGAATCAGATTATTCCGTTGAATGATCTGCTCCAGTCAAAGGTCCATCTGGCAAACGCAAAACAGGATGCCGAGATTGCCGTAGGTCAGACCCGAACCGCCCGTATGGCGCTGGCGAATGTCATAAAAGAACCTTTAAGCCGGGATTTTAATGTTGAAGATCTGCCGGATATGGTGGCTTTGACCTGCACTGTTGACGCGTTGACCCGGCAGGCTCTGGAAACCCGGCCGGAATTATTGCGGGCAAATTACAAACTCGAAGCCTCGAAAAAGCAAATCACTCTGGCCCGGAGCGCGTATTACCCCGACATCTATCTGAGCGCCACCCATAATCGCTATGGCGGAAACCCGTGGGTTGACGGCAGTGGGCTCAGCGATGTTCAGGATTCGAGAGAATCAATGATTGGCGTTTATGCTTCGTGGGAGCTTTTTGCCTGGGGGCAGACCGGTCATGAAGTGAGCAAGGCTCAGGCGGCCAGCCGTGAGGTTGATCAGGCTCTGACCGGGGTTGTGGATGAAATCAAGCTTGAAGTTGAAAATAACCTTATCGCTACGGTCACCTCCTATAAAAATATAGATACGGCCCAGGTCGCGGTTGAAGAGGCGCGGGAAAATCTGCGTATGAGTGAACTCCGTTACAAAAATCAGCTCGCCACTAATACCAATGTTCTCGATGCCCGAACCCTGCTGACCGATACTGAGACCAAATATTATCAGGCGCTCTATGGTTATAATATCCAGCTTGCGGGTCTGGCCCGGGCGGTCGGGGTTAAGCGTTGGAATGATTTAACGCAGAAATAATATGTAGACAATCGGAAAATCCCAAGCATCCCACAACTTTTCAAGAGTACATCAAAGGTTAAAAACATGACACGGCAAACCAGCGAATATCCGTCCCCAAGGTCAGCTCGGAAAGGCTTTTCAATCTTATCTCTTATCATAATTACGGCACTGGTTGTCGCCGTAAGCGGTTGTTCCCGCAAGGAAGAACCGGGGAAAAAAGAGGAAGTCCGCCCGGCCAAAATTATGACGATTAAACCCATAGAAGCTACCAGACTTTTAAAATTCCCCGGCAAGGTTCGGGGGCTTGATCGGGTGAAGCTCGCTTTTGAGGTTTCCGGCCGCCTGATCGAAATGGCGGTGAGAGAGGGTCAGCACGTTAATCAAGGTGATCTTATCGCCCGGATTGATCCCACTGATTATAAGAGTGAACTGGCCGCGCAGCAGGCCCGGGTCGCCCAGGCCAAAGCCGAAGCTGATCGCTATGCCAATCTTTTGCAAGCAAAAGTTGTGGCTAAATCAACTTACGATGTCAAGCGGCGGAATTATGAGGTGGCGCTATCAGCTATGAAGATCGCTTTGAAGGCCTATAACGATACCAAACTCAAGGCTTCTTTCGAGGGGATTATCGGGAGAAGGTTTGTGGATAATTATAAAATGGTGCGCGTCAATGAGCCGATTGTCTCTCTGCAGAGACTTTCAGCGATTGAGGTGGTTGTCAATCTCCCGGAAAATGTAATACGAAAACGGGCCGCCGGCGCAACATTAAAGATAAGTGCTGAATTTGCTAATTATCCGGGCGAGCGCCTGCCTTTGACAGTTAAGGAGTATGCGGTTGAGGCTGATCCTCAAACCCAGACTTACCAGGTTGTTTTAATTATGCCGATGCCGAAGGATAAAATCATACTTGACGGGATGACGGCGACGGTTTTTATTGAAATTGTTGACGCGGCCAAGGGTGTAATTGAGGTTCCGGTGCAATCGATATTCTATGACGAGAACAAGCAGGCTTATGTCTGGCAGGTTGGCGATGATTTTCATATAACCCGTCGTCCGGTCACCGTTGGTACCATGACCAACCAAGGTAATATTTTGATAAAATCCGGCCTGGCGGCCGGTGATCGGATTGTGACGGCCGGGGTGCAAACTTTGACCGAAGGCCTTAAGGTGCGTGAATTTACCGGAACGGTGGGAGAGTAGGCACCATGAATTTAGCTGAATATTCGATTAGAAAAAAAACTGTGACCCTGGTGATCACGGTTTTACTGGTGATTGGCGGTATTATCTCTTTCACCGAAATCGGGATGCTCGAAGATCCTGAGTTTACGATTAAAGATGCCCTTGTAATTACCGCCTATCCCGGCGCCTCGTCACGGGAAGTTGAAGAAGAGGTAACCGACAAGGTTGAAACGGCAATCCAGCAGTTAGGCCAGTTGAAAGAGATAACCTCGATCAGCAAGCCCGGACTTTCAATTATTACAGCTACGATTAAAGACAAATATACGTCGGATATGCTCCCCCAGGTCTGGGACGAGTTGCGTCGCAAAGTCCATGATGTCCAGAGTCAACTGCCTCCGGGAACCCAGCCTTCGATCGTCAATGATGATTTTGGTGATGTTTTCGGCATCCTGCTCGCGGTTACCGGTGAAGGCTACACTTTTAAGGAGTTGAAAGATGTGGTTGACTATCTGCGCAAGGAGCTGCTTTTAGTCCATAATGTCTCAAAAGTTTCGCTCTGGGGGGCGCAGACCGAAGCTGTCTTTGTGGAGATATCGACCACGCGTCTGGCCCAGCTTGGTTTGGGTATTGATACGGTTTACGCGGCTCTCAAGGAACAGAATATGGTGGTACCGGCCGGCTCTATTAAAGTCGGACCTGAATATATCAGGATAAGCCCTTCCGGCGAATATAAGTCGGTTGAGAGTATTGAAAATCTGCAGATTCGCGATCCGAAGTCGGATAAAGTTATCTATCTGAAGGATATCGCTAAAGTTGAGCGTGACTATCTCGACCCGCCGAGTGAAGTCCTGCATTTTAACGGGGTGCCGGCGATTTCGCTGGGGATCTCGATCGCTAAAGGCGGCAACGTGGTTAAGCTCGGGGAAGCGGTTAACAAGCGCCTGAGCGAACTTAAGGATATGCTGCCGGTGGGCATGAAGATTCAGGTGATTAATTTTCAGGCAACCGATGTTACCAAGTCGATCAAGGCCTTCGTTATAAACTTTCTCGAAGCCATCGGAATCGTTATAATTGTTCTGCTGATATTTATGGGGATGCGCAGCGGTCTTCTGATCGGGGCAATCCTGGCAATCACGGTTCTTGGAACGATTATTATCATGGAAAAAACCGGTATCAGTCTGCAGCGGATCTCTTTAGGGGCTCTGATTATTGCTTTGGGGATGCTGGTTGATAATGCGATTGTTGTGACTGAAGGTATGCTGATCCGGATTGAGGGCGGGATGGACCGGCTTAAAGCCGCCGGTGAAGTCGTATCCCAGACCCAGATGCCGCTTCTGGGGGCGACCGTTATCGCGGTTCTCGCTTTTTGGGGAATCGGGATGTCGCAGGACAGTACCGGGGAATTCTGTCGCTCGCTTTTTCAGGTAATGCTGATCTCTTTGATGATGAGCTGGATTATCGCGATTACAATCACCCCTTTATTCTGCAAGATGTTTTTGAAAGGCGATACCTCGGCTGCCGGTGCAGATAATGATCCGTACAAGGGTTTTATCTTTGTCGGTTATAAAAAGATCCTTTCTTTGAGTCTGCGTCTGCGCTGGCTGACTGTGCTTATGGCAGTTGTAATGCTGGCGGCCTCAGTTTATGGTTTTGGTCTTCTTAAAGGGAGTTTCTTCCCGGCCTCGACTAAGGCTATGTTTATGGTTAATTACTGGCTGCCGTCGGGAACCGATATCCACCAGACCGTTGCCGATATAAGCAAGATTGAAAAGCATATTCTCAAGGATAAGCGGGTGGCTTCGGTGGCCTCCTATATCGGTAACGGGGCCCCGCGTTTCATTTTGACATTTACGCCGGAAAAGACCAGTGATGACGGTTACGGCCTGCTGCTGGTTTCAGTTAATGATTATCGAGATATTGATGCGATGGTTCCGGAAGTCGAGAAATATATCATCGATAATTTCCCTTCATCAGCTCCGGTGCTGCGAAAGTTTGCTTTGGGGCCGGGTGATGATTACGATATTGAAGCCCGGTTCTCCGGGCCGGACAGCAAGGTGCTGCGCCGGCTTTCGGAAAAAGCCCAGGCAATTATGCGGGACTATCCTTACAGTGCCCGGGTCTGGGATGACTGGCGGCCGCCGGTGAAGAAAATCGTTCCCCTTTTTGATGAAGCTAAAGCCAAACAGGCCGGGGTTACGCGGACGATGCTGGCCCATGCCCTTGAGAACGCGGTCTCCGGTATTCAGGTCGGGCTCTATCGGGAGGGGGATCATCTTCTGCCGATTATCGGTCGTTTGCCGTCTGATGAAAGGCTTGCGGTCGAAAACCTGCGGGATCTGCAGGTTTACAGCCCGGCTCTCAAAAAATCGATTCCCATAGGTCAGGTGGTTTCCGGTTTTGCCACGGTCGCTGAAGATCCGTTCCGGATGCGTTATAACCGTATTCCGACTATCCGGGCCCGGGGCAACATTAAATTCGGTATGCTGCCGAGTGAAATGCAGACCGCGGTTGAGAAAAAGATTGAAGCGATTAAACTGCCTGTCGGCTATGGACTGGCCTGGGGCGCAGAAAAAGAGAATTCAGCCAATGCCCAGGCCGGGATTAAAGCCAATATGGCGGCTCCGACAATTGCGATGATTCTGATTATTATCATACTGTTTAATAATTTGAAAGAGACGACCATCATTATGCTCATAGTTCCCTTTGGTCTGATCGGGATCGCGGTCGGATTGCTCGGTTTCGGGGTGCCTTTCGGTTTTATGTCACTGCTCGGGATGTTGAGTTTGACTGGAATGCTGATAAAAAATGCGATTGTACTGATCGATCAGATCAATATCGAGTTATCCGGCGGGAAGGATCCGTTTCAGGCGGTGATGGATGCCTCGGTCAGTCGTATGCGCCCGGTTTGCATGGCGGCAGTCACCACGGTTTTAGGGATGATGCCGCTGGTGGTTGATCCATTCTTTCAGGGAATGGCGGTAACCGTAATGGGCGGGCTCAGTTTCGCGACGATTCTGACCCTGATTCTGGTGCCGGTTTTCTATGTCATCTTCTACCGGATAAGATGGCGGAAAATCTAGGAGGTCGTCCGAGAACGTCTTTTTTCCCCAGATCTGCGTTATTTCTTGAAAATAATGCTCGAACTACTAGGTGTTTGTCTGCGCTTATTGTCAAAAAATGCCTTGCTCTGAGAAAAAATCCTATTCTCGGACAGTCTCCGAGACGGTTGCGAAGGCGGGCGCAGCGAGCGTAAGGAAAAACAGAAATCTTAACGCCTAGCGGAGAAAAACCGCGCCCGACCCCGGATTCGGCTGAATAGTTACAATAAAATAAAAAAGGGTTGCCGGCTTTGCGCCGGCAACCCTTTTTGGTTTTATGTAAATGTTCAAGTGGTGCCCGGAGCCGGAATCGAACCGGCACGGTATATTATACCGAGGGATTTTAAGTCCCTTGCGTCTACCTATTCCGCCATCCGGGCGTTTTCTCGGGCCCTGCTTTAAGGGAAAAATTGGAGGCGCCATCCGGATTTGAACCGGAGATGGAGGTTTTGCAGACCTCTGCCTTACCACTTGGCGATGGCGCCAAAAAAAATCAGCTTTTAGAGCTGATTTTCGGCAAAATTAAAAGGTATGGAGCGGGAAACGGGATTTGAACCCGCGACTTCGACCTTGGCAAGGTCGCACTCTACCACTGAGTTATTCCCGCGCACCGGTTAATTTTGAGAGCGCTTTATAGACGACTAAAAAATAAATGTCAACTTAAAAATAGAAATAAATTATCGGGTTGGTTTTTAGCGGGAAGATAAAGCTGTTTGTCGCTATGTTTTTCGAGATAACCTTGAATAAAAAAGTTGTACTTTTGTAGATTGAATGATAGTAGCCTGAGGCCGTACGGGCGCGGCGGTTTTTTGGGCGCGCCGGATTCCAGGCGGAGACCAATTATTTTGGATACTCCATTATAGATTTAGTGCCTTACAGGTTATTTTCTTGTTTTAAAACAAGAAAATGTTCTGATAAGAGCACTTATTTGCGGGCCGTAAGGCTCCGTTTGGGTTGCGGGATTTGTTCCCGCATTAGTACCTTACAGGTTATTTTCGGTTTGAAAAAACAAGAAAATGTTCTGATAAGAGTACTTATTTGCGGGCCGAAAAGGCCCGTTTGGGTTGCGGGGATTGTTCCCGCATTAGTACCTTACAGGTTATTTTCTTGTTTTATTCGACAGCTTTTTTCAACTGTAAAAACAAGAAAATGTTCTGATAAGAGTACTTATTTGCGACCAGCGGATTGCCCTTGGGGTACGGGTCGAAAAGGACCAATTGGGTTGCGGGGATTGTTCCCGCGTTAGCTTAAAGATTCAATCATGAGGAAACAGAGTGATGCATAGCGTAATTTTA
>WFRP01000150.1 GCA_015486505.1 Pseudomonadota bacterium
GCGGTTACCCGCCAGTGACAATCGGCAGCAGAATCACTATCCGGCAAAAAGCATCCCCCACAAAAACAATTAACTGTTAGTACCTTACAGGTTATTTTCTGCACTAAAAAACAAGATTTAATAATCAGAAAATGTTCTGATAAGAGTACTTATTTGCGGGCCGCAAGGCTCCGTTTGGGTTGCGGGATCGATTCCCGCATTAGTACCTTACAGGTTATTTTCTTGTTTTTTCGACAGCTTTTTTCAACTGTAAAAACAAGAAAATGTTCTGATAAGAGTACTTATTTGCGGGCCGCAAGGCTCCGTTTGGGTTACGGGATCGATTCCCGCATCAAAAATTTCGCCGCTGACTGCTAACCGACCGGCCCCGGTTTGTCAAGAATTTTATCAAAAACCAGAGCAATTACTCCGTATGGGTTTCATACATAAAAAAAGTGCAGATAAAAGCCATCAGAGCCGCAGCGGCAAGAACGTAGAGCAGACAGGTATAGGCTTCGGCGGTGTAAATCCCGGCTCCGGATTTAGGGAATTTATCGAGGATTTTCCCCATAACCGGCATAAAAACCGCGCCGCCGAGAAAGGGAAAGAGATTGATAGTGCCGACCGAAGTACCGGCAATCGCCACCGGAAAAAGCTCCTTGACTGTGGTGAAACCAATCACCACAATCGCTGATGAACTTAAAGAAAAAAGGAAAAAGAGAGGGTATAATAGTGATATGTGTTCGCCGGCCGGAAACCGCGCCAGAATGAATAAAATCAGGCTCAAAAGTCCACCGCAGAGCATAAAAACCCGCTTCCGGCTTTTTATTATTTTTTCCGAAAAATAGCCGAGCAACGGACTGCCAATAATCATTCCCCAGGCGATCATACTCAGTATCGACCCGGCCTGAGAACGGCTGAGGCGATGAACGTGCATCAGGTAGGGGCCGCCCCAGAGGGCCCCGAAACCAAAGAAGATGCCGCAATCAAGAAAAAACCAGATGGCGACCGGCCAGAAACGTTTTTCACTTAAAACCCGGATCATCCCCTGCCGGAGGGGGATTTTCTCAATCTCAGGGACACCTGGCCGCGGATCACCGTCAATTTCACCAAGACTCGGCCAGCCCTTGTCTTCCGGCCGGTCCCGCACAATCAACCAGACCAGCAGCAGTAAAACAAAAGTCGCTACGCCGATTACTGCAAATGACGGCCGCCAGCCGAAACGGGCGGTCATCAACGCCAAAAGCCAGGTTGCGGCCATCACCCCGATACCGCCGACCGCATTGAGAATCCCGGCCATAATCGCGAATTCATAGCTTCTGAACCATTGCGAAAGGATCTTCATCGTCGGGATAAAGACCATCGAGACCCCGAAACCGACCAGGATACGACCGCTGAAAGCTGCCGTAAAATTTTGCGCCAGGCCGAAAATCAGGCTGCCGGCGCCGGCGATCAGCAGAAAAAAAGTCACCGTTTTCCGGGGGCCGATTGAATCTGAAAGCAGCCCCGCCGGCAGCTGCATAGCGGCATAACAGTAAAAATAGACCGACCCCAAAAGCCCCATCATACCGCCGGAAAGCTGAAATTCCCTGACCAGATCATCAGCTACTACCGAAAGTGAAAGCCGATGAAAATAGACCAGAAAATAGGCGGTGGTTAAAACCGTGAAGATCAGCCAGCGATAACGCAGCAAATTAGCGGCATCAGGGTCTCTAGAGGTCATTCATCGACCTAGAAATAAAGTACTTTGTCAGCACCACTAATCGCGCCCCAGACATCGGGCAACTTGATCGGCACGATAAAATCTTCAACATTCGCAGCATCTTCCACAGTGTCGGCAAAACCATTAATAACATTAAATGTGCCGCAGGAAGCAATCACGACGCCGAGCTGGTCTTTCTGAAAACGCGCCATCTGCTCAAGATTATCCGGCAGATCACCGGGCGCAAGACCGTCCAATTGACCGGCAATCAACTCTTTGATCTCCTGCGTAATCGCAAGTTTCGCCAACTCCCCTTTTTTGGTCATATTGACGGCATTAGGACCGTAAAAAATGGTAACATTCGGTACATTGCCTAATTTCTTCGCCATAAAAGCCACCACATAGCTGGCATACTGATTGGCAGGTTCGGTCGTCGCCACAACTAGCAACAGATTTTTAGTTTCAGACATTTTTCCCTCCTTTAAAATTTGGTTAAACTTCCATTATCCGGCCTGGCCGGAACTTAAAATATTAAATCCGACTACGCTTATATGCCGATGTTCGTCTTATGTCCAGAAAAATTTTATGGTCAATAAACCGCCAATGTTTTTTCTTGCCAAAATCAGCCGGTTTTGTTAAGCAAATCGTAACTATTCAGCCGAATCCGGGGTCGGGCGCGGTTTTTCTCCGCTAGGCGTTAAGATTTCTGTTTTTCCTTACGCTCGCTGCGCCCGCCTCGCAAAACTCGCTTACGCTCAAACAGTTGCGATGCTAATGCGGGAACAGATCCCGCAACCCAATCGGGCCTTTTCGGCCCGCACCCAGGGGCAATCCGCTGGTCGCAAATAAGTACTCTTATCAGAACATTTTCTTGTTTTAAAACAAGAAAATAACCTGTAAGGCACTAAATCATCACTCAAATCTGAAAGGAAATTGAATTCCTGAATTTTCGGAATTAATGGAGGTTGAGATGTTAAAACTTAGATACACGGTTTTAGGTCTTCTGCTTTCCGGTCTGTTGGGAATAATTTCTGCCGGCGGGGCGGCGGCGGCCGATCTCCGCGGCCAGGCGCCGGCCGCCGCCGCCGAGAATATTGAGTTGGTTGCTACCGCGGGCGGAGCTCTGGGGCAAACGGTAGTGGTTCATAATCCGGGTTTTTACGATCTGGCTTATACGGCCGTCGGTTCCAAGCTACAGGTGCTTGATCTGTCCGGCAGTCAGGTGCAAGTTGTCGGCCAGAGCGTAAACCTGCCGGGAGTTGTCGGCCGGATAATTATCCGCAACGATCAGGCTTATGTTGCGGCCGGAGCCGGATTTTATATTTTCAGAATCACCATTAAATACAATCCTTTGCGTGTGACATTAGAGCAAACGGGAAGCTATGGAACCAAATGTTTAAGCGACGGAAATTTTGTCTTAACCGATTTTACCGTTGCCGGTAATTTTGCTTATGCACTTTTTTCAAAGGGTACTGTATTCGGGGCGGGCAGTTATTTTCTGGAGGTTATCAATATCAGTGATCCGGCTCAACCGACTCTTACGGGCGAGCTTAAGAACGACGGGCCGGCCACAGCTATCGCCAAGTCCGGCAACCGGGTTTATATCGCCGAAAATTTAGAGCTGACGGTTGTTGATGTGTCCGACCCCGCGAATCCGGGGACGGCGGGTTACTGTAACAACTGCTTAAGCGCCCCGAGCAAAATGGCGGTTGTCGGCGGCCGGGCTTATGTGATTAATTTCAGCTCTCCTCAGCTTCGTGTTTTCAACCTCGCCGATCCGGATCATCCGGTTTTGCTCACCTCGTACGAAAATGCTGCACTAGGCCCGATTACCGATATTAGTGTTGCCGCCCCTTACGCCTATGTTACCTTCGCTGAGGGCGGACTCAGGGTTCTGGATCCGGGCAATCAGTTCGCCGAGGTTGCCGCTTATGATACTTCCAATGATGTACACGGCAGCCATCTTTCCGGACGCGGCGTGACCCTGGACGGCGATGACGCTTACGTCAACATCGGTAATAACAGCCTGCACAAGGTTGATATTGCGCATACCGGGTCATTGAGCGGCGCGGTTATCAGTGAATTTGCGCTGTCGGCTCCGGTCAGCGTGAAAGTTTTATCCGGATACGCCTATGTGGCCGGGTCGGCGGGCCTAAATATTGTGCGCATAACCGATAAAAACAATCCGCAGTTGATCGGCAGGTGGTCGAAATCCGGTTTGCTGGATGTGGATGTTCAGGGAGACTATGCTTATCTTTTGAGTGATTTCAACCTGTATGTGCTCGACATCTCCACGCCGGCAACGCCCCGACAAATCGGCAGCTACCAGGATCCCAGCGGCGGCTTCAGCCGGGTGACAGCAGCCGACAGTTACGTTTATGTGATGGCTGAGGGCCGGGGGCTGCTGACATTCAGCGTCGCCAACCCGGTAGCACCAGCCCTGGTTTCGGCAACGCCTTATCAATTTGACGGCCGTCCCATCAACCTGTCCCGAGCTTATGTCCGCGGTACAACCTTGTATGCCGCCAGTAATTACAATCTTTGCCGGGTCAATATCGCGGATCCCACGCACCCGATGCTTCTCAACTCTGTCGATGTCCCCGGCTATGCTCGGAATATAAATCTTAACCGGCACCCAAATGGTATTGAATATGTCTATCTGGCAGCCGAGGGGGAACTGGATCAATGGGGTGATTACAGCGATGGCGGGATGCGGATTTTACGTTCAGACAACCTTGGCGAAGTCGGCTATTTCCCCACGGTTCCCTTGACAAAACGAGTGGCCAAACAGGTGTACGCCGATGCTTATGACGGTTATGTCATTGAAGATGAGGATCTGGGTACGCCGACATTGCCCAATTATGTTCATACATTAAGAATGACCGATCTGCACGATTTTAACGATATGACCACCGAGGGTTACTACCAACTGCCGGGAAAACCCGGTTATTTCGCCGCCCAGGATGGTTATATCTACATACCGGTCCCAGGCTATGGCCTGATGTTGTTACGCCCGGTTCCGCATACGAGTTTGATCCTCGCCGCTGCCGCCGGCGGCACTCTGGTTTCAGATTCCGACCATACGACCTATACATTCAGTCCCGGCACCTTTCCGGAAGCAACCAAAATAACGCATACGGTTCTGGCGACGGACAAAATTCAACCCACCGGCAATTTAAATTTCATTCACCATGCCGGGCGGGTTACAGCTGTAAATACGGTAAATCAACAGGCGGTGGCGCCGACTCAAACATACGATCTCACAGTGCATTACACGGATGAAGAACTCGGCTTAACCCGGGAAGAGAGCCTGGCCATCTATTTCTGGGATGGTGCGCAATGGTTAAAGGAGCCCGGCAGTTCAGTGAATACCTCCACCAATACGGTAACCGCGAATCCCGACCATTTTTCGCAATGGGCGGTACTGGGAGAAAAAGTGCAGCTTGAGCAAAAACTATATTTTCCGCATATTGCCAGCGATGCAACCTGGGAAACTGAAATCTGCGTTATCAATACCAGCAGTTCCCAGAGTATGCGCGGGATCTTTACAGCTTACAGCAACAACGGTGTCATCACCTCCACTCTTGCCGGTATTACCCTGCCTCCCCATGGCCGCCGTTCAGTTACGGTCGGTTCTGAATTTACCGATCCCGATAAAATCGGCTACATCATCTTTTCGGCCGACAGCGCCACTTTTGTCGGTTATACCAAGTTTTACATAACCGGGAAATATCGGGTTGCGGTTCCGGCGCTTTCCCAGGTCAATACGGGGGATCTCTTGATCTCGCATATTGCTTCAACCAAAGATTGGTGGACCGGAGTCAGTCTGCTCAACCCGACCGCAAGTGCCAAGACCGTAAATATAATTTTCAACAATGGTGCGACTGCAACCAAAACGATTGCCGCCGGAGAACACACTGCTTTTCGCATCCGGGATCTTCTCGATAGCCGACCGCACCCGGAAATCGCTTCGGCCGTAATCGACAACGCCGCCGGTATCATCGGACTGGAGCTTTTCGGCAACCAGAACCAATTGAGCGGTATCCTTCTTAAAGACGATACGACAACCTCCCTTTACTTTGCCCATCTGGCCAGCAATGACGTCTGGTGGACCGGAATCTGCGCCTACAATCCGCACCCCGATGCCTGTACTCTGCGAATCAGCCCATACCGGGCCGACGGGGAAGCTCTGACGACCCGGACCTTAGCTCTCGGCAGCCATGAAAAATACCTGGGCACGGTTGCCGGTCTGGATCTGCCGGAGGGGTCGGCCTGGTTTACGATTGGAGCTGACGCCGGGATTACCGGATTTGAACTCTTCGGCACTACTGACGGCAATCTTCTGGCCGGCTATACCGGGGTCGGCATTGCGGCGCGCAAAGCCGTTTTTCCAAAAATCGACAATGAGGGCTGGACCGGTATTGCTTTTGCCAATATTGCCGCGGAACCGGCCAACATCGACCTGACCTACTATAACGATGCCGGGGTTGCCGTGGCTCAAGGCCGGATTCAGGTCGGCGGACATTGTAAAGTAGGCGCGATTGCGGAAGACCTGCTTGCCGTCGATACGACTGGGGACAGCCTGCCGGTTGTCGATACCCGGGGCTCAACCTATTTGAATTATACCGCGGATCGAGATGTCGTCGGCTTCCAGATCAACGGTTCAAACGATAATATGCTGCTCGACGCTCTGCCGGGAATGTAGAAAGCCACAAAAACAATCAACTTGAGGAGTATTCCGTTATGATCAAGATTGAAAAACACAACGAGTATTATGAAAAATATCTGTCTGATTTAGCTGAACACATGGATAAGCCGCAGGAGCAGACTGAGCCGATTCATGTTGGTGAAAAAATCAAACACATGCGGGAAACTCAGGGGCTTTCAATCGAGGAGCTGGCCCGGAAAACCGGCTTTGATGTTGCAATGCTGGAAAACGTCGAGCAGGAAAAGGTCATTCCGCCGCTGGGCACGATGATTCGCCTCTCCCGGGCCTTGAATACGGTAATGAGCTCGCTCTTCTCATCGCAGGAAGAGCAGGTTCATTACAGCGTTGTCCGCGTCAACGATCAGAAAAGCGCGCCGCTGCCGACCGGCCGGGCCAGCTATCACAGCTATATTCCGCTGGCAGCTGATCTTAAAGACCGGCATATGGATCCTTTCATCGTCAAACTTAACCCGGAGAAGGCCAAGGATGTGGTTCCATCAGTCCACGAAGGCGAAGAACTCATCTATGTCATTGACGGCGAAGTCAAGATTACGATCGAAGATAAGGTGGAAATTCTCGGTTTGGGCGATGCTCTCTACCTGAAATCAACCACCCCGCATATCGTCATCACCAATACTGACAAGCCGGCCCTGATTCTGGCCATTATGTACAGCTAATGCGGGAACAGATCCCGCAACCCAAACAGGGCTTTGTGCCCCGCACCCAGGGGCACTTCCGCTGGTCGCAAATAAGTACTCTTATCAGAACATTTTCTTGTTTTTATAGTTAAAAAAACTGTCGAAAAAAACAAGAAAATAATCTGTAAGGTACTAATGCGGGAACAAATCCCGCAACCCAAACGGAGCCTTGCGGCCCGCACCCAAGGGCACTTCCGATGGTCGCAAATAAGTACTCTTATCAGAACATTTTCTTGTTTTTTCAAACAGAAAATAACCTGTAAGGTACTAATAATCTATAAAAAGCAATATCAGCCGGGATTTTCTCTGACTGAATTTTCCGGCTGATATGCTTTAAAAAACCCCATGCTTAAACTTGCCTCACTCTGTTTTCCCGATCCGGAAAAAAGCTGTTTTTACTGCTGTCCGCCGATTCGCGACCCCGAAGCCGATACCCTCGACAATATTGAAGAACGCCGGGCGGCGCTTCGTTTAAACCGCAAAAATCTGGCCGAAAATATCTTGAGAGCGCAAGAGATTCCCGGCGACAGCTGCTGGGGCCTGGGATTTCTTGATGATGCCGAAAAACAGGCCGGCTGCCTGCTCCACCCTTTACGCCATAACGGCAGGGATCTGCGCCATTTAACCGGCTATCAGTTTAAATGCGCCAATGCCCTCTGCCGCGAAGCTCTGGTCTTTGCCGAACTTTCCCCGGACGAGCAGAAATTCTGTCTTACTCTCTGCCGGGATATGGATTCCTTCACCTATTCGAGCCGCAGCAACCCCTTAATGCGGCTGCTGGCCTGGGAGGCCGGGGTGGTGCGCTTTGTCATTGACGACAGCCGCGAAAACAAGCCGCCGTTTATTGACAAATATGCGTTTCTCTGGCAGGAACTTGATTTCCGCCTTGACGGCTTTCTCGTTTTCGAGATCTTGAAAAAAGCCGGAACCGACTTTCTTTGTCAGCGCCTTGCCCCCTATATTCTTTTCCGCAACCGGTTGATTGAAGATTTGCGCACCCTGCAAAATGAGCGGCCCGGCCAGGGTTTAACCTCCGCCCCCTTACTCCCGGTCCACAAACTTGATATCCCTTTAAGCCTCTCCCGACTGCTTAAATTCGGCGCCGACCTCTGGGAACTTCCGGCCGCCGGCCGCGAATCAATTCTGAGCAAAACCGAACCGGCATTGGAAAAGTTTTTGCATTCTTAAGCGGTTTATGGTATCCGCTCCTGCTCCAAACCAACCAAAATCATCTACTCGATTTCAATCTGAGGCCGGCTATGCTTGAAATTAAAGTCCGCTCCACCCATATCGACGTTATGGGCCATGTCAACAACGCCAAATATGTTGAATTTTTAGAATGGGGCCGCTGCGACGAACTCGAAAAACTCGGCATCGACATCTGGGATATGGTCAAACGCAAATTCGGTTTCGCCGTAGTCAACCTGAACATTAATTACCGGAAAGAGGTTTTTGTCAATGACCTTCTCGAAATCAAAACCACTTTCCGGGAGATTCGCAAGCGCAAGCTCGGCATTCTGGATCAGGTTATCACCAAGAGCGGCAGCAATGAGATTGTCTGTGATGCGGAGGTTTCGTTTCTGATCTTCGATCTGGAAAAACACAAAAGTATCACAATGCCGGAAGAACTCTTAAAGGTTTTCAAACCAACTCAGACGCAAACATGAAAAAACCGGCAATCATTCCCCGCGCATATCAGCAAATGCTGCTGGACTACGGCCGTCGCCTGCTGAGAGACGGCCTGACCACCGGCACCGGCGGCAATCTGAGCGTAGCTTTGCGCGCGCAGAATATAATTGCGATAACCCCGTCCGGGATTGACTACGACCGGCTTAAAATTGATGATATCAGCCTGATCGACTGCGACGGCCTTAGGCTTGCCGGAGAAAAGCCCTCAAGTGAATGGCATCTCCACGCAGCGCTTTATCAAAAGCGCCCCGAAATCAATGCCGTGGTTCATACGCATTCCCGTTTCGCGACGACCCTGGCGCTTCTGCATAAGCCGCTGCCGGCCTGTCACTACCTTATCGGTGTCGCCGGTTGCAAAGAGATTCGGGTGGCGCCCTACGCGACTTTCGGAACCCCGGAGCTTGCCGAAAAAACGGTTACCGCCTTAGGCAGTAACGATCGCTGCATCCTGATGGCCAATCACGGCCTGATCGCTATCGGCAGTGAACTTGAACAGGCTTACAACACCGCCCTCTACATCGAAGAAGTCGCCGAACTCTATCACCGGGCCTTAACTATCGGCAATCCGGTAATCCTCAGCGACAAGGAGATGGAAGAGGCCTTAATCCGCTTTCAGAGTTACGGCCGATCAGCACAAATCACTAATGCGGGAACAGCTCCCGCAACCCAAACAGGGCTTTTCAGCCCGCAAATAAGTACTCTTATCAGAACATTTTCTTGTTTTTTCAAACCGAAAATAACCTGTAAGGTACTAATGCGGGGACAAGTCCCGCAACCCAAACAGGGCCTTGCGGCCCGCACCCAAGGGCACTTCCGATGGTCGCAAATAAGTGCTCTTATCAGAACATTTTCTTGTTTTAAAACAAGAAAATAACCTGTAAGGCACTAAATAAAGAGCATTGACAAATGGATAACTTCATAACTTATATCAACTCGCCCGCAATTCAAACAGCCGGCCGCATCTTCTTTCTGCTGGCAATGGCGCTCATCTTCGGAAGTTCATTACTGGCCTTTTTCAGTGAACTCACCTTCAAAGCCACGGCCAAAGCCGACTACCCGATCCGCAGCCACAATATTACCCGGTCAACCGGGCTCTGGATTATACTTTTCGCGCTTGTCGGCGGAATCATTATTTTTCTGCCGCAAAACGCAAACCTCACTAAATCCATCAGCCGGCTGACCGTTGTTTTAAGCTCGATTACAGCTCTGCTGCTGTTTCTACTCTACCACTTCACCACTAAAAGTATCAAAAACAAAGTTCTGCACGCCCCACTTGGTCTTTTGGCGGCGGCCGCCGCTAAAATCGCGGCTTTGTTCTGCTATCTCCCGTCAGGTTTCAGCGCCCGGCTCGACCATCTGAAAGCACCGGCCCCAATAAATGAACTGGTCAACAGTTGGCTGCAATCCGGCGAAATGGCAAATTTTGTTCATTTCATTCTCAACGCGGTGGCAATTTCAGCTCTCATCTTTATGCTTGCCAACGCCAAAGAAAAAGAGAAGAAACGCCGCCAGCCCCGGGAATATTATTTCAAAGCCTCAAGTTTTGCCGGCAAATGGCTGTTCGCGGCGGTGACCCTGCAGATTTTCCCGTTAGGCTGGATTTTTTATAATTTTTCCGGCAGCCACCCGGCAAACCCGCTTTTCACCCCGCCGCTGCTCTACTGGTTTTGCGGCCTGGTTGGCTTTGCGACTCTGGGCTGGCTCCTGCTGCTTAAAATAAACCGGGACGGTTTGGTTAACCGGCGGGCGACCTTTATTATCGGCCTGTTTTTCATTGTCAGTTTATGCCTGCTGCATTTTAGCCCCTTGAATACCGCGATTACCAATCAGGTCAAGCCCGAAACTCCGACCGCAACCACGGCCGCCGCTCCGGCAAAACCAACCACCCATAAGCTGCAAACCCCGCCATCAGCAGATATCAAACCAGCTGTTAAACCGACGGTTAAACCGACAGCTAAACCGACAGCTAAACCGACAGCTAAACCAGAAGTTAAACCTGCAATTAAACCGAAAGCCAAACCGGAATCCCGCCGCTGAACCACCGGCTTTTTTGACAAATGCTGATTTTTTTGTTAAAAGAGACAGTATGAATATCAGCAGCGCCTATACCCTTAACCCCGGTTATTTGCAGACGGATGCTGCCGGAAGTGCCGCCCGAAGTGAAAACTCCGCCGGTCTGCAGCAAAATCGCAACAGCTCCCGGCCGGCCGATAATCAAACCTTCTTCAACAACGCCGCACCCGCGGCCATTGTCGATTTCAGCCCTGAAAGTCGGGCCCTGCAGGATCAGGTCAACAATAAACAACAATCCGGATTTTCCGACTCAATTTCCGGCAAGGAAGATAAAACCCCGGACCCACAAGCTGAAAAAACGGCCGGCAAAGATGAAAACGAGAAAAATTCGGTTAATGATTTAACCGATGAAGAACGCCGTCAGGTTGATAAACTGAAAAAACGGGATGCTGAAGTCAAAGCCCATGAGCAGGCCCATATCGCCGCCGGCGGGGCCTATGTCAGCGGCGGCGCCAGTTATGAGTATGAACAGGGCCCCGACCACCGGAACTACGCGGTCGGCGGCGAAGTCAGCATCGACACCTCAGCCGAAAGAACCCCGGAGGCCACTATCCGCAAAATGCAGGTTGTCAAACGGGCCGCTTTAGCCCCGATGAAACCTTCGGGCCAGGATCGCGCGGTCGCCGCTCAGGCCGCCCAGGCCGAAGCCCGCGCCCGGGTGGAACTGCGTCAGCAGCGGGCGGAAGAGGCTGAAGAAAAGAAAAACAGGTCGGATGCTAAAAACAATGCCGACCCCCTGAACCAGACGGCAAACCAAACCAATAATAACAAGACCGAAACCAATAACAATACCAATACCGATTCCGCAACCGCCGGCAACCGGGAAAATAAGCGTCAGGCATTAAATTTTCACGCACAAAATCAACCAGCCCGCACCGCCCGGACCGCGTACCAGAACGCCGCCGCCCCCGTCAACCCTTTCAACCCCCGAGCCCACCATCCCACCTTTAACGCCTTCGCCTAACCACTACCCGAAAAACCCCGCATTATAACCTTCTAAATAACGGTTTGTAAGTAATTGAAATTATTAAAATTTTATCTGTGTCTATCCGTGTCCATCTGTGGTTCAACAAAAAAATAGAAACCACAGATGAACGCAGATTAACCCAGATTTAGTGCCTCTCACGTTACTTGTATATATGTGGCCGCGATAGCGGTCTGAGGTGCTTCTAAATAACGCAGCTATTTTGAGAGTTGCTTTTAAGCTGCGCTTTATGATAGAGGGCTCGGTCTTTAGTGTCGCCCCGAGTACCCAATTATGATTCAACTATTAAACATCAAATAACACATTAAATTATGACCCCGACTGAAACCGACTCTCCAGTCCCAACCTCAAGCTCAACCTCTGCCGAAAATCCGGACGCTCTGCCCGAAAGTGTCCGCCACATCTCGATTCTTGATAAAGATATTTATCTGGTCGGCACCGCCCATGTTTCCCAAAAGAGCGTCAGCGAAGTCGAAGAAACCATTCGCGCGCTCAAGCCGGACGCGGTCGCGGTCGAGCTCTGTCCACCCCGCTATCAGGCTATG
Source organism: Pseudomonadota bacterium (assembly GCA_015486505.1). Taxonomy (GTDB): domain Bacteria; phylum Desulfobacterota; class Anaeroferrophillalia; order Anaeroferrophillales; family Tharpellaceae; genus Tharpella. The sequence continues at coordinate 12,380 of WFRP01000150.1, forward strand.
ACTCAGCGGGACCAATGGCAGAAGATGGACATTGTTAAGGTCATCAAAGAGAAAAAATCCCTCTTTCTGCTGGCCCAGTTGATCTTAAGCGCCTTCTACCGCCGGCTCGGCAAACAGCTCGGCGTCCAGCCCGGCGCTGAAATGATGGCCGGGATTGCCGAAGCCGAAGCGGTCGGGGCGGAATTGGTGCTCGCCGACCGCCCGATCGAAATCACCTTAAAACGGGTCTGGGGCTATCTCGGCCTCTGGCAGAAAATGAAGATGGTCTTTCATCTTCTAAGCGGGGTTATCTTCAGCGAAGAGATCGACAAAGAGATGGTCGACGATATGCTTGAAGAAGACCAGCTTGAAACCCTGCTCGCCGAATTTACCGCCGGCTTCCCCGGCGTCAAACGCCGCCTGATTGATGAGCGCGATATTTTCCTCGCCCAGAAATTACGCCAGGCGCCCGGCAAAACTATAGTCGCGGTCGTCGGCGCCGGTCATCTCGATGGCATCATCCGCGAGATCGAGACCGAAACCCCGCTTGAGCCGATTCTCGAACTGCCGCCCAAATCACCGATAACCGATATTCTCAAATGGGGTATTCCCGGCCTGATTGTCGCAATGATCGTTTTCGGCTTTTTCAAAGGCGGCGGCCAATATACAATGGAATCGATCTATATCTGGCTCCTGGTCAACGGCGTACTTTCCGGCATCGGCGCGGCGATCGCCTGTGGCCACCCGTTAACTATTATCTCAGCCTTTCTTGCGGCCCCGATCACAAGTTTAAATCCGTTTATCGCTGCCGGTTTTGTCTCCGGCCTGGTCCAGGCGACGCTCAAAAAACCAACGGTTGCCGATTTCGAAAAACTGCCGCTCGATATTGCCACAGTCAAAGGTTTCTGGCATAATCCGGTGAGCCGGATTCTTCTGGTCGTCGCCCTCTCCAATTTAGGCAGCGCCATCGGCACCTTTATCTCCGGCAGCTGGATTGCGGCCCGCCTCTTTTAACAAAATTTTCAAAGAGTGATGGCGTCGTAAAAACTCTTCATCTGCTGCGTTACCCTCGCCGTGAGCGAAGCGAGGAAGTGCCCTTGGGGTGCAACCTTCGTCACTGCGGCGTACTCTATGTACGCCGCATTCCTCAGGTTTCGGGTGCCTTGCGCCCAACGGAAGTGCCCTTGGGGTGCATATAAAGTTTTTTACTTAGCCATCGAGTTTTTGACTTTTTACGAGTCCATCAAGAGTAAGAAAATGGCCCAGAAAATCATCTGCACCAATAAAAAAGCCCGCTTCAACTTCTCTCTTTTAGAGAAATTCGAGGCCGGAATTGTGCTTGTCGGCACCGAGGTCAAAGCCCTGCGCGAAGGCCGCGGCAATATGAACGAGTGCTACGCCCGCATCCACAACAACGAAATTTTCCTCGAAAATTTCCATATCAGCCCCTATTCACACGGCAACATCCATAACCACGAACCTTTGCGCCCGCGCAAACTCCTCTTCCACAAATATGAAATCAAACGCCTGATCGGTAAGGTCACGACCAGGGGCCTAACCCTGGTTCCGACCAAAGCCTACTTCTCCCGGGGCAAGGTTAAAGTCGAAATCGCTCTGGCCCAGGGTAAAAAGCTCCACGACAAGCGTGAAGATCTGAAACGTAAAGCCATAAACCGCGATATAGCCCGGGATTTCAGCAACCGCTGACCGGCTTCGGAAAAATCTTTTACGCCCGATTTCCACTCTTTGACAATCACACCCTTGCAAATTTGCCGCTGAACTGCTATATTAGTGCTTAGCAGGTTATTTTCTTGTTTTAAAACAAGCAAATGTTCTGATAAAAGCACTTATTTGCGGGCCGAAAAGGCTCGATTGGGTTGCGGAATTTGTTCCCGCATTACCTAACAGAAATACCACGGGGGTGTCCTGGGTTCGACGGGAATGCTGAGCGTGGGGCTGCATGTGGAGCTTTCAGTTAACTCCTAAAACTGACTGAACTTTCAAATAGACGCCGATACTAGCGACTACGCTCTGGCTGCATAGCCAGTGCCCGACCAGCTGACTTCCGCTAGGCAGGACCCGGGTATCATTTGAGTGGGATAGGATGGTGATTAGTTTCCGGTTGCCATCCGAAATTAAATGGGAAATCGCCGATTTAAGATCCCGACCGGAGGAGCTTAAACCCGGTTAAATTAAAATCCGCCTAAACATGTAGATGCTCTGACGTAAAGGTTTTCGGACGCGAGTTCGATTCTCGCCACCTCCACCAATAAAAAATCCGTCTCTCCGGGGTCACTCTCCGGGGCGACGGGTTTTCTTTTTCACATGTATTCAAAGGGTTTGGGCGATTTTCACATCGACGCCCGACCCTTCTCCACCCGCCTCATTTTTACCATTCTCCAGCCTTTCATTCTCTGTTTTTCCCCTGATTCTCTGTTTTCTCTGGACGAAGTCCAAAGCTCGTCCGGTGGGGCAATCCCTTTTATACCAAGAAGTTAAGTCGAGCGGTCTGTTTGAGTTACATTTTCAAACCGCTAAGAAAAAGAAAGTTTCAGATCGTCGGTGACAGTTTCAGAGGTTACTCCCCCTTACTATCATTTTTTCTTTTTTCCTGTTGTGCACAATGTCTGGTATCGGGGCACGGTGGAGTTCCGCTGGTTTGAGGCAACATTGCATGCCGGAAAAATCAAGGCTTACCTGCAATTTTGTCTGGCTATCGCTGCCAAGGCATTGAATGGTCGGGCAGCCTCCAGCCGCAAGCGGGACTTTGATCCTCAAA